>JANMKM010000206.1:0-15301 GCA_031372035.1 Rhodoferax sp.
CCACGGCGATGATGGGCGTCAGCAGCGGCAGCGTGACATGGCGGAATTGCTGCCAGGGCGTGGCGCCGTCAATGGCCGAGGCTTCGTAGTAGGAAGGCGATATGGTCTGCAGGCCAGCCAGCAGGGTGATCGCCACGAAAGGCACGCCGCGCCAGACGTTGGCCGCGATCACCGAGAAGCGGGCGTTCCACGGGCTGCCGAGGAAGTCGATGTATTCATGGATCAGGCCGGTCTTCATCAGCACCCAGCTGATGATAGAGAACTGGGCATCGAAGATCCACCAGAAGGCGATGGCCGAGAGCGCCGTCGGCACAATGTAGGGCAGCAGGATCACGGCCCGGAAGAAACTCTTGAAACGGATGTTCTTGTTCAGCAGCAGCGCCAGCCACAGTCCCAGGAAGAACTTCAGGACGCTGGCAATCGTGGTGTAGAACAAGGTGTTGAACAGCGCCAGCTGCACCACGCTGTCAGTGGCTAGGTAGGCGTAATTTTCCAGCCCGACCCACTCGCCCGGCCGCCCCACCTTGGCATCGGTGAAGCCCAGCCACACACCCAGGCCCAGCGGATAGGTGAGAAACAGCAGCAGCAGCACCGCTGCCGGCAGCATGAAGATCAGCCCCAGCGCGTTGCGGCTGTTTTGCAGTTTCTCAAGCATCAACGAGCGAAATGAGTATGACCGTCCACGGGTGGGCGCCTAGCCCCGCCAAGTTGACCCGCCGCCGCCGCGAGGCCGGCGGTCGGGGTCGAACGCGGCGAGATATTTCGGCACCCACGGTGTCCGAAATATCAAATCTTGTAATAGCGCTCGGCCCGCTTCTGCGCCCGCTCCGCCGCTTCCTTGGGCGTCTTGGCACCACTGGCAGCTTCGGCCACCATGTTGACCACGATGAAGTCCGCGGCAGCGCCGGCCGAGGCGTAGCCGAGCTTGCCGGCGTAGCCCGCGGGCCGCAGGTTCTTGACGCAATCGCGGTACGGCGTGTGCTTCGGGTCGGAGGTCCAGATAGCAGCCTTGGTGTAGGCGTCCAGCGGCGGGGCGATGTAGCCACCAGCAGCGGTAAGCCAGGGCTCGAACTGCTCCTGCTCCATCATGAAACGCAGGAACTCTTTCGCTGCCTGCGGGTACTTGGTGTACTTCATGATCATCTGGTTGAAGAACAGGTGCGACTCGGTTGGCACGCCGACCGGGCCGATCGGATAGTTGGCGTGGTAGATGTCCTCCCTCAGGTCTTTCACTTTCTGGTCGGTGGAAGTCTTGGTGGCGTAGTAGATCGAGATGCCGTTGTTGGTCAGGCTGATCTGGCCGTCGAGGAAGGCCTTGTTGTTGTTCGGGTCCAGCCAGGACAGGGTGCCGGGAATGAAGGTGGCGTACATCTCCTTGGCATACTCCAGCGCCTTGATGGTCTCGGGGCTGTCGATCACCACCTTGTTGTCCTTGTCCACCAGCTTGCCGCCGTGCGACCACATCAGCCAGTTGCACCACAGGCCGTCACCGGTGGCATTGCCCAGGGCAAAGCCGGAAGGTGTGCCTTTGGCATGCAGGGCCTTGAGCAGCGCCAGGAAGCTGGTCGTGTCCTTCGGGAAAGTGTCGAAGCCGGCGGCCTTGACCTGGCTCTGGCGGTACACCAGCATGGCGCCGGCTGCACCCAAGGCCAGACCGATCCACTTCTTGCCGTCGGGGCGAAGATAGGCTTCGCAGGCCGGGTACCAGCCACCATACTTCTTGCCCAGGTACGTCGCCAGGTCGGTCACATCCAGCAGCTTCTCGGGGTACAGATTCGCATCGTCATTGGTTGACAGGATGATGTCGGGGCCGGCACCGGTGTTCGCAGCCACGGCAGCCTTGGGGCGCACATCTTCCCAGCCCTCGTTGTCGACCCGCACCTCGATGCCAGTCTTCTCCGTGAACTTCTTGACGTTGACCATGTAGGCGTCGATGT
Organism: Rhodoferax sp.; assembly: GCA_031372035.1. GTDB lineage: Bacteria > Pseudomonadota > Gammaproteobacteria > Burkholderiales > Burkholderiaceae_C > CAISIP01. The sequence goes on from JANMKM010000206.1 coordinate 1,938, forward strand.
CGCCCTGGACAAAACGGCTCCAGCGCAACACCCTCAGCTTGGCGCCTTTCTCGGGCTTGAGCGCCAAGGCCTGCGCGTGCACCGCGGGCGCCCAGACAGCGGCTCCGGTGCCCAGTCCCGCAATCGCGGCAGCGCTGGCGGACCCTTCGAGAAACTTGCGACGGTTGAACTCGGACATGACGCTCTCCTTGTGTTATCGGTGGGAAGAAGCCAGACGCTGGCCGGTGCCGGCGTCGAAGATGTGGGCCCGCCGCAGGTCGGGCAGCAAATGAATGGTGCTGCCGGGCTCGAAATCGTGGCGCTCGCGGAACACCGCGGACAACTCCGTGCCCTCGTGCCTGCAGGCAACAAAAGTGTCCATGCCGGTGGGCTCCATCACCACCACGCGCGCCGAAATGCCGCCGTTGTCGGCCAGCGTCAGGTGCTCGGGCCGGGTGCCGAAAACCACGGGTTGGCCATCGACGCCGGCCACACCCTGCTGCATCGCGAAGCGGGTGCCGTCCTGCAATTCAATGGTGGCATCCTGGCCGGCGCGCTTGAGCGTCCCCGGCAGAAAGTTCATTGCCGGCGAGCCGATGAAGCCAGCCACGAACTGGTTCGCCGGGTGGTCGTACAGGTCCAACGGGCTGCCGGTCTGCTCGATCCGGCCGTCGCGCATGACCACGATCTGGTCGCCCATGGTCATGGCCTCGATCTGGTCGTGGGTGACGTAGATCGATGTGGTCTTGAGCCGCTGGTGCAATTCCTTGATCTCGCTGCGCATTGCCACCCGCAGCTTGGCGTCCAGATTGGACAGCGGCTCGTCAAACAGAAACACCTGCGGATCGCGCACGATGGCCCGGCCCATGGCCACGCGCTGGCGCTGCCCACCCGAGAGCTGGCGCGGGTAGCGCTCCATCAGCGCGCCGAGCGCCAGGATGTCGGCGGCGCGCGCCACCTTCGCGTCGATCGTGGCCTGGTCCTGCTTGGCCAGCGCCAGCGAGAACGCCATGTTCTCGCGCACCGTCATGTGCGGGTACAGGGCGTAGTTCTGGAACACCATGGCAATGTCACGGGCCTTGGGTGGCAGGTCATTGACGCGCTTGTCGCCAATGCGGATCTCGCCACCGCTGATCTGCTCCAGGCCGGCCAGCATGCGCAACAGCGTGGACTTGCCGCAACCCGAGGGGCCGACCAGCACGGTGAAACTGCCGTCCGTGATCTCGATATCCACACCATGCAGGATCGGGACCTCACCGAAGTTCTTCTTGACTGCCCGGATGGAAACGCTTGCCATAGACCCTGTTCTTGAAGCCGGACCGCAACCGGCCCCGAGCGCGCGGGCTCCCGGCTCCTCGCCGGCCCACGCAGCGCAGACAGTATCGGCAGCGCCTGTGCCATATGCCATCGGGGCAAACCATTAGCCTGCGCCAACCCGAGCGCAGACCGCCATGGCCAGATAACACACTCCCGAAAAGGTCCGGGCTAAAGTCCTTGCGCCCCGACCTCTGCAAGGCCCCCACTACACTGCCCTGAAAACCTCGCCATATGTCTTTCTCCTCACTCGGTCTGTCCCCTGCCCTGGTCGGCGCTGCCGCCGCCGCCGGTATGCGCACACCGACACCGGTGCAAGCGGCAGCCATACCCGTGGTACTGCGGAGCAATGACCTGCAAGCCTGCGCCCAGACCGGCTCCGGCAAGACCGCCGCCTTCGGCCTGCCCCTGCTGCAGCGGCTGCAACAAGGCCCGGCACACACGCCACGGCGCGTGCGCGCGCTGGTGCTGGTGCCCACGCGCGAGCTCGCCGCCCAGGTGGCCGAGGTGTTGCGCGCGCTCTCGCAAGCCCTGCCGCAACGGCTGAAGCTGGCGCTGCTCTTCGGCGGCGTCTCGATCAACCCGCAGATGCTGGGTTTGCGCGGTGGCGCCGACGTGGTGGTGGCCACACCGGGCCGGCTGCTCGACCTGCTGCAGCACAACGCGCTGCGCCTGGACCACGTTGAAACACTGGTGCTGGACGAAGCCGACCGGTTGCTGGACCTGGGCTTTGCCGACGAGCTGCAGGCCGTGCTGGCGCAGCTGCCTGCCAAACGCCAGACCTTGCTGTTCTCCGCCACCTTCCCTGCCGCCGTCCAGTCCCTGGCCAACGCGCTGCTGCGCCAGCCGGTACTGGTGGAGATTGCCTCCACACCGGTGAACGAGCCAGCCATCGTGCAGCGTGCAATAGCGGTTGACGCGGCCCGGCGCACCATGCTGCTGCGCCAGCTGATCAAGGACAACGGCTGGAGCCGGGTGCTGGTGTTCGTGGCCACCAAGCACGCGGCCGGGCATGTGGCGGAGAAACTTTACAAGGCCGGCGTTTTCGCCACCGACTTCCATGGCGACTTGAGCCAGGGCGCACGGACCCAGGTTCTGGCCGAGTTCAAGGACGCGCGCTGGGAGGTGGTGGTCACGACCGACCTGGCGTCGCGCGGCCTGGACATCGTGGACCTGCCGGTGATGGTGAACTACGACCTGCCGCGCTCCGCTACCGACTACCTGCACCGCATTGGCCGCACCGGCCGCGCCGGCAAGGCGGGTGTGGCTGTCAGCTTCGTCAGCGCCGCCAGCCTGGGGCATTGGGCCCTGATCCAGAAACGCCAAGGCCTGAGCCTGCCGCTGGAGCAGATCGCGGGGTTCGAGCCGGTGGAAGCAGTCCCGCCACCAGACCTGGCCACGGTGCCGGGCGCGGGTGGCATCAAGGGCAAGCGCCCGAGCAAGAAGGACAAGCTGCGCGCGGCAGCACGCAACCAGACCTGATCAACCGTTGCTGCGCCGGTCCGCTTCAGGACTCGGCGCCTGGCTCTGCAGGGACCACAGGCCGCGGCTTGCGCAACTTGTGCTTGGCCAGTATCTCCAGGTAGAACTGGCTGCCACCAGCCGCCTCCACGGCGTCGATCCGGTCCATCACGCTTGCGAGCTCCACCACTGCGGCATCCTCCAACGAGGTGCCAAAGCGGCAATCAAAGTCCCACAGGTCAAAGCCCTCGGGCGGCGTGTGCCGGCGTTCGCGCCGCAGGTACTTGCGGATCTCGTGCTTGGTGGCGTCGAGCAGCCGGTCCGGGTGCTTGCCCTCGATCTGGAGGGGAAATGTTTTCTTCATGGGCCATGGTACCGCGCCAGCTACCATCGCCAGACCTCAGCTTCCGCACCCCAAGGAGTCCCGCGCATGACCACGCTCAGCCCCACGCCTCTGCGCAACGCGCACGACATCGCCGTGTTCGAGCGCAGCATGCCGTTGGCACAGCGCCTGGGCGCCAGCAGCATCTACGACGTGTTTGTGGCCAGCGCCGGCAACTGCCCCGACCACACGGCGCTGACCATGCTGATGACCGGGGCGGCCGACGAGGAGCCACGCCGTGTCAGCTACCACGAGTTGCTGGGCCTGGTGCGGCGCTGCGCCAACATGTTTCATGCCGTCGGCGGCAAACGGCCGGGCGTGGCCTACATGCTGCCGAACCTGGTGGAGACCCATGCCACGCTCTGGGGCGCCGAAACCGCAGGCTTCGCGGTGCCGATCAACTTCCTGTTGCAGGCAGAGCACATCGCGGAGCTGCTGCAGGCCGCCGGCGCCTCCATCCTGGTGACGCTGGGCCCACACCCCCAGCTCGACATCTGGCAAAAGGCGCTGCAGGTCAAAGCCCTGTTGCCAGGCGTCCTGTTGCTGCGCGTCACGCCGCCGAGCACGCCGGCCATGAACGGTGTGCTGGACTTCCACACCCTGCTGGCGGCCCAGCCGGCGGATCATCTGGTGTTTGGCGAGCCGGGACGGGGCGACGACATTGCCGCATACTTCCACACCGGCGGCACCACCGGCACACCCAAGCTGGTGGTCCACACCCACCACAACCAGCTGGCCGCGGCCTATGGCGGCTCGGTGCTGACCCACATGTCCGACAGCGACGTGCTGACCATGGGACTGCCGTTGTTCCATGTGGCCGCCACCATCTTCTGCGGCCTTTCGTGCTTCATGTCCGGCGTGCACCTGCTGCTGATGTCACCCGCCGGCTTTCGCAACCCGGCGATGGTGCAGTCCATCTGGCACATTGTGGAGCGCTACGGCGCCACGATGGTGGGCGCAGTGCCCACCGCGCTCGGCGCGCTGCTGGAGGTGCCGATTGGCGATTGCGACATCTCAGGTGTGCGCGTGGGTTTCTGCGGCGCGGCATCTCTGCCGCGCGCCGTGGGCGAGCGCTTCACGCAGCTCACGGACAAGCCGCTGTACGAGGTCCTGGGCATGACCGAAGCCGCGGGCCTGATCTCGATCGACCCCGCTTCCGGCGTGCCGGCCCCGGGGTCGGTAGGCTATCCCCTGCCTTACACCGAAGTCGTTATCCGGCGGCTGCAAGCCGAGGGCTTGCTCGGCGCGGCCTGCGAACCGAACGAGATCGGCGTACTGACGGTGCGTGGCCCCACCGTCTCGCCGGGCTACAAGGACCCGCAACAGAACCAGGGCGTGTTCGTGGACGGCGTGCTCAACAGCGGTGACCTGGCCTACAAGGACGCCGACGGCCGGATCTACATTGCCGGCCGCTCCAAGGACTTGATCATCCGCAGCGGCCACAACATTGACCCGCAGATGATCGAAAACGCCATGGCCACGCATCCGGCAGTGGCATTGGCCGCGGCCGTGGCCATGCCCGACGCCTATGCCGGAGAGCTGCCAGTCTGCTACGTCAGCCTGCGATCAGGCGCCGTGGCACAGGCTGACGAACTGCAGGCCCACGCCCAGAAAACGATTGCCGAGCGCCCGGCCTGGCCGCGGCACATCCACATCGTGGACGCGATCCCGCTGACCACGGTGGGCAAGATCTACAAGCCGCAGCTGCGGCTGGACGCAACACAGCGCCTGCTGGCAGAGCTGGTGCATGGCAAGCTGGGTTTGGCGCAGGCCCGGATCGAGGTTGCCGAGGGCGGCAAGCGCGGCATGCGGGTGACGGTGACACTGCCCGCGGCCCATGCTGACGCTGTACTGCAGGTGCAGCAGGCGCTGGCCGGTTTTGTCTTCGAAAGTGTTGTCGCCGTCGCCTGAAAGCTGATTATCCAGAGGGGGCAAATGGCCAGCAGGCCGCATGGATAAATCACGAAGCGCTCCTGAAACAGGAGCGCTTCGCGCGTCTCACCGTGGCGGCAACGGATAGGCCGGGTCGCTGTAGCCCGGCGTCGAGGGATGCCCCGGGCGCACCAGGCTGTCCACCAGTGCCTCGTCTTCCGGCGTGATGCTGCAGTCCAGCGCCGGCCGGTAGTCCTGCCACTGCTGCAGGGTACGCGGCCCCGCAATCACAGCGCTGACGGCCCGGCTGGCCAGCACCCAGGCGGTGGCGAACTGAGCCAGGCTGACGCCCTTGGCCTGGGCGTGCACTGCCAGTTGCTGGGCAATGCGCAGCGACTCTTCCCGAAACTCGGTCTCCACCATGCGCTTGTCGGCACGGCCGGCGCGCGAGTCCTGCGCCGGCGGCTGGCCCGGCAGGTATTTGCCGGTCAGCACACCGCGGGCCACCGGGCTGTAGGGCATGACACCAATGCCGTAGTGGTGGCAGGCCGGCAGGATCTCGACCTCGGGCATGCGGTTGAGCAGGTTGTAGTACGGCTGGCAGACCACCGGCCCCGGCATGCCCAACTGCTGCGCCAAGCACATGATTTCGGCAATGCGCCAGCCGCGGAAATTGGAGACGCCCCAGTAGCGGATCTTGCCGGCCTGCTGCATCGCTTGCAGTGCCCGCAGCGCCTCCTCCAGATGCATGCCCTCAAAGTCGCGGTGCATGTAGAGAATGTCCACGTAGTCGGTCTGCAGCCGGCGCAGGCTGGCCTCCACTTCCTGCAGCATCCAGGCGCGAGAGTAGTGACCTTCGTTCGGTCCGCTGCCCATCTTGTTGCCCAGCTTGGTGGCCAGCACCCAGTGCGCGCGCTGGCCCTTGAGCAGCTCACCCAGCATGCTCTCGGAAGCGCCACTGGTGTAGACGTCGGCCGTGTCGACGGCATTGACGCCATGCTCGCGCGCGTCGGCCACGATGGCCGCGGCTTCGTCGCGTCCGGTCTGGTCGCCGAACATCATGGTGCCCAGGCAAAGGGCCGACACCTTCAAATTGCTGTTGCCAAGTCGGCGGTATTGCATATGGGTCTCCAATAAAACTATGGCCGTGGTTCAGTCTCGGCCTTGACCGCACTCGCAGCCTCGGTCGGCACGTCGGGTGGCGCAAGCACCGGCTCGGGCGCCACCGGCGCTGGCGGCGAAGCAAAGCGCAGTTCCGCATCCAGCAGCCTGGCCGCCAGGGCCTGCTGAAAAAAGTCGCCCACGATCGGCAATGCACTGCCGGCGCCCTGGCCCCAGTCGCTGCGCATCGTCACCCGGTTGTCGTTGTAGCCCACCCAGGCGCCAGCCACCAGCTGCGGGTGCATCAGGATGAACCAGGCATCGGTGTTGTCCTGGGTGGTGCCGGTCTTGCCGGCCACGTCGGCCGTGATGCCAAACTTGTTGCGGATCGCCGTGCCCGTGCCGCGGTCCACCACGCCGCGCAGCATGTCAAGCAACGTCAGCGCGGTGGCGCCGGGCAATGCGCGCTGCCCCGGCACCGGCGCAAAGCGCTCCAGCAGCTGGCCCTTGCGGTTCTCGATGTGCGTCACCAGCACCGGCTCGATAAAGCTGCCGCCGTTGGCTAGCGTGCCGTAGGCCGAGACCATCTCTTTCAGCGTCACCGGGCTGGTACCCAGCGCCAGCGAGAGCACCGGATCCAGCTTGCTCTGGCGCACACCCATGGCGTAGGCCAGCTGCGCCACCCGCGCCGGCCCCACCTGCTGCATTACCTGGGCCGTGATGGTGTTCTTCGACAAGGCCAAGCCGTCACGCAGGCTCATCTCCAGGCCCGTGGGCTCACCCGCGTCGCTGGGCCGCCAGACCTGGCCACTGTCCAGCGCAATCTCCACAGGCTGGTCAATGTAGGACCGCTCCGGGCTCAGGCCCAGCTCCAGCGCGGCACCATAGACAAAGGGCTTGAAGGTGGAACCGGGCTGACGCCGCGCCTGCTGCACATGGTCGAACTTGTCCAGCTCGAAATCGCGGCTGCCGACCCAGGCCCGCACCTGGCCATTGGCCGGATCGATCGCCATGAAACCGGCCTGCAGCTGGCCCTTCTCCTGACGCAGGGCTTGAATCACTTTGGCATCTGCCAGCAATGGCTGCAAGGCTTCGGCATCGCTGCGGCCGGCCGCACGCGACGCCTTGTAGGCAGCGCCGTCGCGCAGCAACTGCTGCAGCAGGTCCTTGCGCGTCTTCCAGCCGGTGCTTGGGCCCCACTGGGCGTCGGCCAGCGCCTGCAGGCGTTCGGTCTGGCGCTCCACCGCCTGGTTGGCTGCCGCCTGCAGCCGCGAGTCGATGGTGGTGTGCACCACCATGCCATCGGCATAGATGTTGTGGCCGGTGCGGTCGGCCCATTCCACCAGCCAGCGCCGCAGCCGCTGGGTAAAGTGCGGCGCTGGCCCCTGGCCTTCGCCCAGCGGCTCGAAGCTCAGGCCCAGCGGCTGCTGGCTGAGCGTGGTGTATGCCGCCTGGTCCAGCTTGCCGTGCTTGCGCATCTGGCCCAGCACGGTATTGCGCCGGCGCCGCGCGCGCGGCGGATTAAGCAGCGGGGTGTAGTAGTGGGTGGCCTTGAGCATTCCCACCAGCGTGGCGCTCTCCAGCACGTCCAGGGCGCTGGCCGGCTTGTCGAAATAGGTGCGCGCCGCCATGTCGATGCCATAGGCGTTGTACAGGAACGGCACGGTGTTGAGATAGGTCTCCAGGATCTCGTCCTTGCTGTAGACCGACTCCAGCTTCAGCGCCGTGATCGCCTCCCGGATCTTGCGGTTCGGCGTGACCGCGTTGCCAATCTCCTCCGGATAGAAGTTGCGCGCCAGCTGCTGCGTGTTGGTGGAGCCGCCCTGGCGCGAGCCGGTCAGGGTCAGCAGCACGCTGGATACGGTGCGCTGCGGGTCGATGCCGTAGTGCTGGTAGAAGCGGTGGTCTTCGGTGGCAATCAGCGCGTCGAGCACATGCGGTGACATGTCAGAGAGCTTGACCCAGTCGCGGGTGCCGCGCTTGAACAGCGCCAGCTCCTTGCCATCAGCCGAGAGCACCACCGTTGGCGCCTCGGCCTTGGTGCGGCGCATGTCGCCAATGGCAGGCGTGGACGGATAGAGCGCCGCCACATAGGCTGCAAACAGCAGCAGGAGCCCGCCGAGCGCGAGCCACGGATGGCGCAGCAGGCCGCGGCCGGCGCGGCACAACTGCGCTGTGGCGTCAGTCCAGCTTGGCACCCGACTCCTTCACCACCTTGGCCCATTTCACGGTCTCGGTCTGGATCAAGGCTGCCAGCGCCTCGGGCGTGCCGGGGTTGGGCTCCAGCCCGAGCGTAGCCAACTTCTCGCGCACGTCCGGCAGCGCCAGCACGCGCAGGGTTTCGGCATTGATCTTCAGCTGCACATCACGGGGCACGCCGGGCCCGGCCAGCAAGGCGAACCAGGACGTGGCCTCGAAGCCGGGCAGACCGGACTCGGCAATGGTCGGAATGTTGGGCGCGGCCGGCGAGCGGGTGGCGCTGGTGACGGCAATGGCCCGCACCTCGTTGCCCTTGACCAGCGGCAGGGCCGAGGGCATGTTGTCGAAGATCATGGTGATGCGCCCGCCCAGCAGGTCCGGCACGGCCTGGGCCCGGCCCTTGTACGGTATGTGCTGCATCTTCACGCCGGCCAGGGTGTTGAACAGTTCACCCGAGAGGTGGATCGAGGTGCCGCTGCCCGATGAGCCAAAGGTCAGCGGAGTCTTGGCGGCCAGAGCGATCAGTTCCTTGACGTTGTACGCCGGCACGCTGTTGTTCACCACCAGCAGGTTAGGCGTGGCCGCCAGGAAGCTGATGGGCGTGAAGTCGCGGACGTTGTTGTAGGGCATGTTGCCGTACAGCGCCGGGTTGATGGCATGCGTGCCCACCGTGCCCACCACCAGCGTGGCGCCGTCGCCCGCGCTCTTGGCCACGAAGTCGGCGCCAATGTTGCCGCCAGCCCCCGGCTTGTTGTCCACGGTGAAGGTCTGGCCCAGGGTCTGGCCCCATTTGTCGGCCAGGATGCGCGCCAGCGTGTCCGGCGCCCCGCCCGGCGGAAAGGTGACGACGATCTTCACGGGCTTGGTCGGCCAGACGCCTTGGGCCTGGGCTGTGGGCAGCGTGGCGGCCAGAATCAGGCCGCAGGCCAGGGCCAGGGCCAGTTGCTGCAGGGTCGTGCGGGTCATCCGGGTCTCCTTGTGGTTGTGACGGCGATTGTGCCAAAGGCGAGGCTGTCGGCTTGCCCGCGCGCCAGTCCAGTCAGCGGACAGGTCAATACCCCTGCAACCCATGGTGTAAGACCGGTGCCGCTCTGCCGACCAAGCTGCAATCGCGTTCAATCCGCCTGCAACTCTGCCACTGCCACCGGAGCCCCACATGCCCAGTACATCCAAGACCTCACCCCGCCCTGCCCCCATGCGCCTGGGTCGCGCCAGCATGTTGCTCACAGCCGGTGCCCTGGCCTTCGGTGCCTGGTCGTTCCTGGGCAGTAGCAACGCGGGCGAGCAAGCGGTGGTAATTCCGCCACCCGCATTCGAGGCACCGGCATCCGCCGAAGCCGAGGAAACCGCGGTCTTTGCCGGCGGCTGCTTCTGGGGTGTGCAGGCGGTGTTCCAGCACACCAAGGGCGTGCTGGGCGCGGTCTCGGGCTATGCCGGCGGCGCTAAAGACACCGCCAACTACGACAGCATCGGCAGCGGCCGCACCGGCCACGCCGAGTCGGTGCAGGTGCGCTTCAACCCGAAGCTGATTTCCTACGGCCGGCTGTTGCAGATCTATTTTTCCGTGGCGCACGACCCGACGCAGCTGAACCGCCAAGGTCCAGACAGCGGCACGCAGTACCGCTCCGCCCTGTTCTACCAGAGCGCCAGCCAGCAGCAGGTGGCGAAGAGCTACATTGCGCAGCTGGATGCAGCCAAGGTCTACCCGGCAAAGATCGTCACCACGCTGACGCCGCTGCAAGCCTTCTACCCGGCGGAGGCCTACCACCAGGACTACGCCACACTGCACCCGAACCAGCCCTACATCGCCCGGTTCGACCTGCCCAAGATAGCCAACCTGAAGCGCCTGATGCCGGAGGTGTGGAGTGAGAAGCCGGTGCTGGTGGCGGCAAAGCAGCCTTGAGGTTTGAGAGGGGAATGGCCTGGAAGGCTTATGGAATAAGCACGGGGCACTACTGATTTTGTAGTAGTACTCCCCGACGCCTGGCAGCCTGGCAGCACTTCGCGTAGAGATGGTGGGCGAAGCCACGGGCGGACAGTTGCTGGCGCTTCGGGTGCTTGGCCCCGCCGCTACGTTACGCTCCGCTCCACTGCGCGCCGGGACTGCCCTCCGGTGCTCCCCGACCAGGGCAAATCGACAAACTCGCTGCCGATGGCAGCTCAGACAGTGTCGATTTGGCGCGCAAGCGCGCCGACCCTGACCGGGTGCGCTCCTCGGCTGCGCACAGGCGCGCCATCAACTGCCCGCCCGTGGCTTTGGAGTGGCCACGTTTGCGTTCTTCCAGAACTGAGGCGACGACGTTGCGGACTTCATTGGCTCCCGCGTTCACCGGCTTCGATGGGGTAAGCTCTTGATTCATATGGACAAGTGCACTACTGGCTCGTTAGTCGGCGCCGAGCCATATTGCTTCTCAGTTTTTCCGGCTGCACCAAAAGTTGGAGACTATGAAAATCTGCAGCGACGTTCCAAGGGCGATGCTTCTTCTCACCTGTTTGGTCACGGCAAGGCTGACAAACGCCGGTGTTCCTGTTGAGGCACCGAAATCCAAACAAGAGTGCCTGGCAAAAGGAGGAGAGTGGCGTATTCACCCAATAGGTCGCAATGAAGAATGTTTATTGCGAACGAAAGATGGGGGCAAAGCCTGCACAACCTCAGTTGATTGCCAAGGTCTATGTTGGGAAGGCAAAGATGGCCGTCGTTCCTGCGAGCCTTTTGTCGGAATAAACAAGTGCGTTGAGCACACAGACCACGGCACCGTTAAGGCCACATGTGTCAACTAGACATGCGGTGCCCTCCCAGGGCCGTCCCTAACTATGTTTTCGAGCGGACGGGCTTCACCGGCCGCTCCAGTTCCATTTAGGCGTTGAGCCCCGCAATGAGCACCATCGTGCCGCCGCCACCTCAATTCCGCGAGATAGTTGTCGCTGACACTCCTAGCCTGTTCTTGGTTCGCACGCGCACCCGCGAGAACAGCTACACACTTGAGCAACTCCACCATCTGGGCATCACGCCTGAGAGCGTGGCGCAGAAACTTGCAGGCTCGTTCAAGGGATGGCTCTGCACAGTTGAGAATCGGGTCGTCGCTTTTTGCATGGCGGACGCCGCCGCTGGGGAGCTTTGGGTCATCGCCGTACTTCCCGACTTCGAGGGTCGTGGGATCGGTGGGCGGCTCATGGGTTTTGCCGAGCAGTGGCTCTTTGCGTCGGGTTGCAGCCGTGCATGGCTCACCACGGACCTCGATCCGGCGCTGCGCGCCTACGGCTTCTACCGCCATCGGGGGTGGACCGACTGGAAGATCGAAGACGGCTTGAGATGGCTGGAACTATTCCCTGCTGCCGCCGGTGGTGAAAGACCGCCGCTATCATGAACATGCATATCGAAATAGACGACCTCTTCCGGCCCCAGGTGCATGCTCTGCTGGAGGAACACCTTGCGAACATGTATGAACTGTCGCCGCCCGAACAGGTGTTCGCACTGGACCTTGCAAAGTTGCGCGCCCCGGACATCACGTTCTGGACTGTGTGGGACCAGGAAGTCCTTTTGGGCTGTGGCGCACTGAAGGAACTATCGCGGACGCACGGCGAGATCAAGTCCATGCGCACGCCAGTTGCCGCTCGTGGTCGAGGCGCAGGTCGTGCTGTACTCGCGCACATCATCTCCGTGGCAAAGCTACGCGGGTATGTGAAGCTCAGCCTGGAAACGGGTACGCATGCAGCGTTCGGGCCGGCGCACAATCTGTATCGCAGCACTGGCTTTGAAGTTTCAGGTCCGTTCGGCGACTACCGTCCGGACCCGCACAGTGTGTTCATGGAGCTTCAACTCAGTGGCAGTTCTGCCTGACCCCTCGCTCATGTGCAGCACCCACGACAACCGCCCGTTCACTGCATCAACAACCACCACCATGAACACCATCCAGTCACTCTTTGCGCAAAAGGCATGGGCCAACAACGAGCTCTTCAACGCGCTGGCAACCGTCAACTCCGAGCAGCATGCCGGGCCGGTGCACACCGCGATCCGGACGCTCAACCATATCTACGTGGTTGACCGCATCTTCCGGGCCCACCTGCTCGGAGAAGCACACGGGTATTCGGCCACCAACACCGACACTACACCGGAACTGGGTGAGTTGCAGTTTGCCGTGGCCGAAACGGACGCCTGGTTCAAGACCTACACCGCCACGGTCTCCAGCACGCAATTGAGCGAGAGCATCAGCTTTCGCTTCACGGACGGCGACACCGGTACGATGACCCGAGAAGAGATGCTGCTGCACGTCATCACGCATGGCGCATACCACCGGGGAAATGTCGGTCAGGTACTCAAGTCGATTTCCATCGTCCCACCGCGTGACCTCTACACCAAGTTTCTTCATGTCAGTGAACCGGCACGCAGACGGATCTGACCGCTTGGTCAAGGCAAGGCTCGACAGCAAGGGCGCAAGCGCGTGTGCTGGCGGCGGCGAGCCCTGAGCAATGCCCTGATCTCCACATCCGAAGGAGCAGCAGCGATGGCCGAGAACAAGACCAAGCCCACGGGCGCGAGCGTTGAGAGCTACCTGGGCGCCATTGAAGACGCAACGCGGCGCAAGGATTGCGATTTCCTGGTGAAGCTCATGACCAAGGTCACCAGGAGCCCGGCGACGATGTGGGGACCGACCATCGTCGGCTTCGGCAGTTACCACTACACATATGAGAGCGGGCGCGAAGGTGACGCCTGCGTCACCGGGTTCTCATCACGCAAGCTGGACCTGACGGTCTATCTCACGGCCAGCAGCCCCGAACAGGAGGCGCTGCTGGCAAAGCTGGGCAAGCACAGGATGACCAAGGCCTGCCTCTACATCCGCAGGCTCAGCGACGTGGATACCCAGGTGCTGGAACAGCTCGTAGCAGGCTCGGTGGCCGAGGTCCGGCGCCGCTACCCAAGCGACTGAGCCGTTACACTACGCGCCGGGTCCACAGTTCACCCAGGCGTTGCCGGAGCCACCTGCGCTCACGCTAAACCTGCACATGGCAATCGCTTTGCACCAGATGTTTTTCTGTGTGCCTCGCTGCAAGCGGC
>JANMKM010000216.1:0-6137 GCA_031372035.1 Rhodoferax sp.
CAGCTCGATGACGTGGCGGCCCGGTTGCTGCAGAAGTCGCTGGAAGACCGGGGCCTGAAGTTCATGATCGGCGCCCAGACCCAGGAGCTGCTGGGCGACGAGGCCGGCCGGGTCAAGGCGGTGCGCTTCAAGGACGGTGTCGAAGTGCCGGCGGATCTGGTGGTGATGGCGGTGGGCATCCGCCCCAACACCGCCCTGGCCCAGGCCATGCGGCTGCATTGTGAACGCGGCATCGTGGTCAACGACACCATGCAGACCGTCACCGACGCCCGCATCTACTCGGTAGGTGAGTGTGCCGCCCACCGCGGTATCGCTTATGGCCTGGTGGCGCCGCTGTTCGAGCAGGCCAAGGTGGCGGCCAACCACCTGGCGCACTTCGGTATCGGCCGCTACCTGGGCTCCATGACCTCGACCAAGCTCAAGGTCACCGGCATCGACCTGTTCTCGGCCGGCAACTTCATGGGCGGCGAAGGCACCGAAGAGATCGTCATGAGCGACCCCGGCGGCGGCGTCTACAAGAAGCTGGTGATCCAGGGTGACAAGCTGGTCGGTGCCTGCCTGTATGGCGACACGGTGGACGGCAGTTGGTACTTCAAGCTGCTGCGCAGTGGCCGCAGCGTAGGTGACATCCGGGACCGGCTGATGTTTGGCGAGTCGAACATTGGCGACACCGGCCACGAGGGCCACAGCAGCGCTGCCACCATGCCCGACAGCGCCGAAGTCTGCGGCTGCAACGGTGTCAGCAAGGGCACCATCTGCAGGGCGATCAAGGACAAGGGCCTGTTCACGCTGGACGAAGTCAAGAAACATACCAAGGCCAGCGCCTCCTGCGGCTCCTGTACCGGGCTGGTGGAGCAGATCCTGATGTTCACGGCTGGCGGCGACTATTCCGCCAGCCCGAAGAAGAAGGCCATGTGCGGCTGCACCGAGCACGGCCACCAGGCGGTGCGTGATGCCATCGTGCAGCACAAGCTGCTGAGCATTGCCGCCGTGCACCAGCACATGGACTGGCGCACACCCAACGGCTGCGCGAGCTGCCGCCCAGCCGTCAACTACTACCTGATCAGCAGCTGGCCAAAAAAGGCTATCGACGATCCGCAAAGCCGCTTCATCAACGAGCGCAGCCATGCCAACATCCAGAAGGACGGCACTTATTCCGTGATCCCACGGATGTGGGGTGGCGAGACCACCGCCGACGAACTGCGGCGCATTGCCAACGCCGTCGACAAGTACCAGATTCCGACAGTCAAGGTTACGGGTGGCCTGCGCATCGATCTGCTGGGCGTGAAGAAGGAAGACCTGGCCAATGTCTGGAAGGACATCGGCATGCCCAGCGGCCACGCCTATGCCAAGGCACTGCGCACAGTCAAGACCTGCGTCGGCTCGGAATGGTGCCGCATGGGCACCCAGGATTCGACCCAGATGGGCAAGGACCTGGAGCGCGCCATGTGGCGCATGTACGCGCCGCTCAAGGTGAAATTCGCAGTCTCGGGCTGCCCGCGCAACTGTGCCGAGTCCGGCATCAAGGACGTGGGCATCATCGGCGTGGACTCGGGCTGGGAGATGTACGTGGGCGGCAACGGAGGCATCAAGACCGAGGTGGCACATTTCTTCGTCAAGCTCAAGACTGCGGCCGAAGTACTGGAGTACACCGGCGCCTTCTGCCAGCTGTACCGCGAGGAGGGCTGGTATCTGGAGCGCACCGTGCACTACATCGCCCGGGTCGGGCTGGACCACGTGAAGAAGAATATTCTGGAAGACCACGCCGGGCGCAAGGCGCTGTGGGAAAAGCTGCAGTTCAGCCTGGACGGTGAGCCCGACCCCTGGTTCGAGCCGGAACGGGCCAAGGTCGACCTGCGGCAGTTCGAGAAGTTGCCGGCATGAACCATGTTTCACTCGCAAATATGGCCACAAGGTTTGTGGATACAGCACGGACCGCTACTGGAACAATAGCATCATGAACGACTGGAAACGCATCTGCGCGGTGTTGGACATTCCGGCGCTGGGCGCCCGCCGGGTAGCGCGCGAGCGCGGCCTGGACGTGGCCGTGTTCCGCACTGCCCAGGACCAGGTGTTTGCAGTGCTGGACCGCTGCCCGCACAAGGGCGGCCCCTTGAGCCAGGGCATCGTCTTCGGCAATGCCGTGGCCTGCCCCTTGCACAGCTGGACCATTGAGCTCTCCGATGGCTGTGCCAAGGCGCCGGACGTAGGTTGCACCCAGAAGTTCAGCGTAATGCTGCGCGACGGCGCGGTCTACCTCGATGCCACCGAACTGGCCACCCTGGCGCTGGACCTGGAGCGGCCGATTGCCGGGCCGGCACGCCGCTACAGCGCAACAGCATGAGCCGCCGGGCCGCTCCCAAGGCGAATAGCACCGCAGTGCGCAGCACGAAGGTATTCGAATGATCACCATCCCGGTCAGGCCAGTCGCAGCGCTGTCCGGGGAAATGCGTTCCACCTGCCCGTACTGCGGTGTTGGCTGCGGCGTGATCATCGAGACCCACGGCGGCCAGATCAGCGGCGTGCGCGGTGATCCGGAGCATCCGGCAAACTTTGGCCGCCTGTGCACCAAAGGCACGACCTTGCACCTCACGGCCACGGCCGAAGTCACGCGCCAGACCCGGCTGCTGCAACCCATGCGCCGCGCCAGTCGCGACGCGGCGCCTCAGGCCGTCAATTGGGACGCAGCGCTCGACCACGCGGCCCAGGGCTTTGCCCGCATCGTGCGCGAACATGGGCCCGACGCGGTCGGCTTCTATGTCTCCGGCCAGCTGCTGACCGAGGACTATTACGTCTTCAACAAGCTGGCCAAGGGCCTGATCGGCAGCAACAACATCGACACCAATTCGCGCCTGTGCATGAGCAGCGCCGTGACTGGGTACAAGCAGACCCTGGGTGCCGACGCCCCGCCTGCCGGCTATGAGGACCTGGCGCAGGCCAGTTGCATGTTCATCGTCGGCTCCAACATGGCCTATGCCCATCCGGTGCTGTTTCGGCGGATCGAGGACGCCCGGGCCGCGAACCCGGAGCTGAAGATCATCTGCTGCGACCCGCGGCGCACCGACACCGCCGAGGCTGCAGACTTGTTCTTGCAGATCCAGCCCGGCACCGATGTCGCCCTGTTTAACGGCATGCTGCACATCATGCTGTGGGAAGGCTGGATCGACAGTGGCTACATCAGCCGCCACACCAACGGCTTCGAGGCCCTCAAGGCCCGGGTGCGCGACTACAACCCGGAGCACGTGGCCGGCCTGTGCGGCATCACCAAAGCCGACTTGCTGCAGGCGGCGCGGCTGTTCGCCACATCCAGTGCGACCTTGAGCCTGTACTGCCAAGGCCTGAACCAGTCCAGCAGCGGCACGGCCAAGAACGCGGCCCTGATCAACCTGCACCTGGCCACCGGCCAGATCGGCAAGCCCGGCGCCGGGCCGTTTTCGCTGACCGGCCAGCCCAATGCCATGGGTGGGCGCGAGGTGGGTGGCATGGCAAACCTGCTCAGTGCCCACCGCGATCTGTCCAACCCGAAGCACCGGGCCGAAGTGGCACAGCTATGGGGGCTGGACAGTGTGCCGGAGAAGCCTGGCAAAACGGCGGTGGAGATGTTCCAGGCTGCCGCCGATGGCGAGATCCGCGCGCTGTGGATTGCCTGCACCAACCCGGCCCAGTCCATGCCCGACCAGGCCACAGTGCGCCGGGCGCTGCAGCGGGTGGATCTGCTGGTGGTGCAGGAAGCCTTTGCCGGCACCGCCACCTGCGCCTATGCAGACCTGCTGCTGCCCGCCAGCACCTGGGGCGAGAAGGACGGCACCGTAACCAACAGTGAGCGCCGCATCTCGCGCGTGCGCCCCGCCATGCCCGCACCTGGCGAGGCCCGCCACGACTGGCAGATCGTGGTCGATTTTGCGCGCAGGCTGGAGCTTGAAATTGGGGTCAGATCCGAATTCAGGACAGCAGCGCCCGAAATTGCCGACCGAACCAGTCGAAATTCGGCTCTGACCCCAATTTCCTCGCCGCCGACGCCCTCCTTCAGTTCCCCCAACCAAACTCCCACCCACCCGTCTGTTCCCCTACAACTCCCCCGAATCCATCTGGAACGAGCACCGAGAATCCACCCGCGGCCGCGACCTTGACATCACCGGCCTGTCTTTCGCCCTGCTGGACGCAGTCGGCCCGCAGCAATGGCCCTACCCCGAAGGCGCTCAAACCGGCAAGCCTCGGCTCTACGAAGATGGCATCTTCCCTACACCCGACGGCCGGGCCCGCTTTGTCGACACGCCCTACAAGCCGGTGGCCGAGCCGCGCGACGCGCGCTACCCGTTCTCGCTCAACACCGGCCGACTGCGCGACCAGTGGCACGGCATGAGCCGCACCGGCATGCTCGGGCGCCTGTTTGGTCACGTCAGCGAGCCCAGTCTGCAGATGCATCCGCAGGACATGGCCAGACGCCAGTTGAAGGCCGGGGAACTGGTGCAGGTCAGCAGCCGCCGTGGCGCGCTGGTGGTGCCGGTGCAGCCCGCAACCGACCTGGGTATGAGCCAGCTGTTTCTGGCGATGCACTGGGGCGACGAGTTCCTGGGTGGCAGTGCGCCTTGCGGCAAGAGCTGGGGCGGCGTCAACGCCCTGACCCTGCCCGCCAACTGTCCGGATTCGCACCAGCCCGAGCTGAAGGCCGCCGCGGTGAAAGTGTCCAAGGCCGAGCTGCCCTGGTCGCTATTGACTGTGGCCTGGATGAGCGCCAGCGAGGTCCTGCTGGCACGCCAGGCGCTGCAGGCGCTGCTGCCACGCTTTGCTTTTGCCAGCTGCGTGCCCTTCGCCAGCAAGGCAGCGTTGGGCGGACCATCAGAGCGGCGCAGCGGCGTTCTGCTGCGCGCAGCTGCAGCGCAGCCGGTGGCGGAGGAACTGATTGCCCAGATCGAGACCATCGTCGGCCTGCAGGGTGACAGCGTGCTGCGCTACCAGGACCGCAAGATGGGCCAGCGCCGGGCCGTCAAGCTGGTGCAGTCCGAATCCGGACGCGCGCTGGAGGCCTTCCTGCTGGCCGGCGACACCAGCGCCCAGGCCTGGATCACCACGCTGCTGCAGGACGAACTGCCGGCCGACGCCTATGGCCGCCTGTTGCTGCTACCCGGCGCCAAGCCGCCGGTCGCGGTGCAGACCCAGGGCCGCCAGGTCTGCAGTTGCTTCAACGTCAGTGAGACCGCCATTGAACAGCATCTGGCCCGAAGCAGCGGGCCGGATGGCGACCGTCTGGTGTCTCTGCAGCAGGCCCTGCAATGTGGCACCAATTGCGGCTCCTGCCTGCCCGAGCTCAAGCGCCTGGTGCGCTTGCAGCCGCAAGCGCAGACTGCCTGAGCGCACATTGATGGCGCCACCCGGCGGCAAGCGGACAATCAAGCCATGGGCATTGGCAAATACCTCAAGGAAATCGGTCGCGGCCGCGACGGCGCCCGGCCGCTGAGCCGTGAGCAAGCCGCAGACCTGTTTGGCCAGGTACTGGACCGCGCTGTCACCGACCTGGAAATTGGTGGCTTCTGCCTGGCGATGCGGATCAAGGGCGAAACGCCGCTCGAGATGGCCGGGTTCCTGGACGCGACCCGGGCCCGGTTGCAGCCGATGGAAACCAGCGCCGGGCCTGTGGTGGTGATCCCGAGCTACAACGGCGCGCGCAAGCTGCCTTCCCTCACGGCCCTGCTGGCCATGTTGCTGGCGCGCGCCGGGGCGGCCGTGCTGGTGCATGGCACCAGCACCGAGTCAACCCGGGTTCACAGCGAAACAGTGCTGGAGAGCCTTGGTATACGAGCACGGACCGCTCCTGGTTTGATAGCGCCCGGGGAAGTGGCGTTCGTTCCGACGCAGGTCCTGTGCCCGGGTTTGCAGAGCCTGCTGGAGGTGCGCCGGCTGGTTCAGCTGCGCAATCCGGCACACAGCCTGGTCAAGCTGCTCAGTCCCTGCACCGGTACGGCCGTTATCGTCAGCAGCTTCACCCACCCGGAGTACCAGCAGTCCATGGCCGCAACCTTCAGGCTGCTGGAGGCTAACGCCTTGCTGCTGCGCGGCACGGAAGGTGAAGCCGTGGCTGATCCGCGACGCATGCCACGCATGGAAGCCTTTGTCGCCGGCCACGCGAGCATTCTGGA
>JANMKM010000221.1:0-2976 GCA_031372035.1 Rhodoferax sp.
TGTCGGGAGTAAGTAAGTTGTCCGGTCCGTAGCAAGTAATCTGTCCGGTTTGTGGAGGAGCGATGCAACACGCCCCCATGAGCCGGGCCCGCTACGTGCAGGAGAACCGGAAGATGAGATTCAAAGAGGCCTTGGATGGCTGGACGCAGGGGCGACTGACACAGGCCGAGGCGGCCTTGTTGCTGGGGCAATGCGAACGCAGTTTTCGCCGCCATATTGAGCGCTACCAGGCCGATGGCCTGGACGGATTGCTGGACAAGCGGCTCAGCCAGATCTCCAAGCGCCGGGCCAGTGGGGCGGAGGTTGACCACGTCGTGGCGTTGTACAAGAGTGGTTTTGCGGGCTGGAACGTGGCGCACTTTCACACCAAGTACAAAGTTGAGTGTGCCGGCGCGCGCAGCTACAGTTGGCTCAAGACCGTGCTGCAGGGCGCCGGCGTGGTCAAGGCGTCCAAACGCCGGGGTAAACATCGCATCAAGCGCGAGCGAGCGCCGCTACCCGGAATGCTGATGCACCAGGATGCAAGCACCCACCGCTGGGTGGCCAATCAGGTCTGGGATCTGGTGGTCACCATGGATGACGCCACCGGTGAGCACACCAGCATGTTCTTCTGTGGCCAGGAGGGAACGGCGTCGAGCTTTCACGGCATCGGCCAGACGATTGCACGCTACGGGTTGTTTGCCAGCCTGTATACCGACCGGGGCAGCCACTACTTCACGACGCCCGAGGTGGGAGGCAAGGTGGACAAGCTCAACCTGACCGAGGTGGGGCGCGCGCTCAAACAACTCGGTATCGAGCACATTGCGGCCTATTCGCCAGAGGCACGTGGCAGGAGCGAGCGGGCATTTCAGACCCACCAAGGCCGCCTGCCACAGGAACTGGCGCGCGCCGGGATAACCGACATGCACAGTGCCAACCGGTATCTGGAGCAAGTCTACAGAGGCGGACACAACCGCGAGTTCGGCGTGGCCAGCACCTTGCCGGGCACGGCCTACGTGCCATTTATCAGCGGCAGCCTGCCCGACATCTTGTGTGAGCACCACCAGCGTACGGTGGGTAACGACAACTGCGTGGCTTTTGCAGGCCTGACGCTGCAGCTCCCGGCCGACGAGTTCCGCTACCACTACGTTCGCGCCAAGGTACGGGTGCATCGCTATGTAGACGACACGTTGGCCGTGTTTCATGGCCCGCGAAAGTTGGCAACCTACGACGCCTGCGGCCTACCAACGAAAGTCCAGGAGGTGCAACGGCTGGCCGCGTGAGGGCCGTCACAGCAAATCGCGCGATGGCTGCCAAGCCGCTTCGGGCTACGCCCTTCACGCCTTGGCAGCCATCGCAAACCAATCAATGGAAAGCGGACAATCTACTTGCTACCAAACCGGACAGTTCTATTTACTGCTGACAGCAAAGCTGCTGACCGCAGTTGCGTTAACCGTTACTGCAGCTTGATCTCCACATCGACACCGGCCGGCAGGTCCAGCTTCATCAGTGCGTCCACCGTCTTGTCGGTCGGATCAACGATATCCATCAGGCGCTGGTGGGTGCGTATCTCGAGCTGGTCCCGGCTGGTCTTGTTGACGTGCGGCGAGCGCAGGATGTCAAAGCGCTTCATGCGCGTTGGCAGGGGCACCGGGCCCTTGACAATGGCGCCGGTGCGCTTGGCAGTGTCAACAATCTCGGCGGCGGACTGGTCGATCAGCTTGTAATCGAAAGCTTTGAGGCGAATGCGGATCTTTTGTTTGGTGGCCATGTTTGCTCCTGGTTCAGGCGATGATCTTGGCAACCACACCGGCGCCCACGGTCTTGCCACCTTCGCGGATGGCAAAGCGCAGGCCCTCTTCCATGGCGATGGGGTTGATCAGCTTGACGGTGATCGTCACGTTGTCCCCAGGCATCACCATCTCCTTGCCTTCTGGCAGCTCGATCGCTCCGGTCACATCCGTCGTGCGGAAGTAGAACTGCGGGCGGTAGTTGTTGAAGAACGGCGTGTGACGGCCCCCCTCGTCCTTGGACAGCACGTAGATCTCACCCGTGAAGTGGGTGTGCGGCTTGATCGAGGCCGGCTTGCACAGCACCTGGCCGCGCTGCACTTCCTCGCGCTTGGTGCCGCGCAGCAAAATACCAACGTTGTCACCGGCCTGGCCCTGGTCGAGCAGCTTCCTGAACATCTCCACACCGGTGCAGGTGGTCTTCTGGGTGGTGGTGATACCGACAATCTCGATTTCCTCACCGACCTTGACCACACCGCGCTCGACCCGTCCGGTCACCACGGTGCCGCGGCCAGAGATGGAGAACACGTCTTCCACCGGCATCAGGAAGGCACCGTCCACGGCCCGCTCGGGCAGCGGAATGTAGGTGTCCAGCGCGTCAGCCAGCTTCATGATGGAGCCTTCGCCAAGTTCGCCCTTGTCGCCTTCCATGGCCAGCTTGGCCGAGCCGTGGATGATGGGGGTCTTGTCACCGGGGAAGTCGTACTTGTCGAGCAGTTCGCGCACTTCCATCTCGACGAGTTCGAGCAGTTCGGCGTCGTCCACCATGTCGCACTTGTTCAGATACACGATGATGTACGGCACACCGACCTGGCGCGCCAGCAGGATGTGCTCGCGGGTCTGGGGCATGGGGCCGTCAGCAGCAGACACGACCAGCACGGCGCCGTCCATCTGGGCCGCGCCGGTGATCATGTTCTTGACGTAGTCAGCATGGCCGGGGCAGTCCACGTGGGCGTAGTGCCGGTTGGCGGTCTCATATTCGACGTGGGCGGTGTTGATGGTGATGCCGCGGGCCTTTTCTTCCGGTGCCGCGTCGATCTGGTCATAGGCCTTGGCCAGTCCGCCAAACTTGGCCGCCAGCACCGTGGTGATGGCCGCCGTCAGCGTGGTCTTGCCATGGTCAACGTGTCCAATCGTGCCCACATTGACGTGGGGCTTGGTACGCGCAAATTTCTCTTTTCCCATTTTCTATATCTCCAAAGAGCAA
>JANMKM010000238.1:0-3526 GCA_031372035.1 Rhodoferax sp.
CAACGAACACGCCTACTGCCTGGCGATCGAGAAGCTGCTGGGGGTGGACGTGCCGGTGCGTGCGCAGTACATCCGCGTGATGTTCAGCGAGATCACGCGCTTGCTCAACCACCTGATGTGGCTGGGAGCGCATGGCTTCGATTGCGGCGCCATGAACATCCTGATCTACTGCTTCCGCGAGCGTGAAGCGCTGTTTGACATGTACGAAGCTGTGTCGGGCGCGCGCATGCACGCAGCCTATTTCCGGCCCGGTGGCGTGTACCGCGATCTGCCAGACACCATGGCGCAATACCGGGTCAACAAGATTCGCAATGCCCGGGCGATTGACCAGCTGAATCAGAACCGGCAAGGCTCGCTGCTCGATTTCATCGACGACTTTTGCAGCACCTTCCCGGCCTACGTTGATGAGTACGAAACGCTGCTCACCGACAACCGGATCTGGAAGCAGCGCACCGTGGGCATCGGCGTGGTGACGCCGGAGCGGGCTCTGAACATGGGCTTCACCGGCGCCATGCTGCGCGGCTCGGGCGTGGCCTGGGACCTGCGCAAGAAGCAGCCCTACGACGTCTATGACCGCATGGATTTCGACATTCCCGTGGGCCGGACCGGTGACTGCTATGACCGCTACCTGGTGCGCGTGGCCGAGATGCGCCAGTCCAACCGGATCATCAAGCAATGCGTCGATTGGCTGCGGGTCAACCCGGGACCGGTCATCACCGACAACCACAAGGTCGCTGCGCCAAGTCGCGAGTCGATGAAAACCAATATGGAAGAGCTGATTCACCATTTCAAGCTCTTCACCGAAGGATTTCACGTGCCCCCGGGCGAGGCCTATGCGGCGGTGGAGCATCCCAAAGGCGAGTTCGGCATCTACATCGTCAGCGACGGTGCCAACAAGCCCTACCGGCTGAAGATCCGGGCACCGGGCTTTGCGCATCTTGCCGGCATGGACGAGCTCGCACGCGGCCACATGATTGCCGACGCAGTGGCCATCATCGGCACCATGGATATCGTGTTTGGAGAGATAGATCGATGATCTCCGAGAAGAGCAAGGCGCGTTTCGCGGTGGAAGTGGCCAAGTACCCGGCTGACCAGCGGCAATCCGCGGTCATGGCCTGCCTGGCCATCGTGCAGCAGGAGCTAGGCTGCATCATTACCGAGAGCGAGAAGGAAGTCGCGGACTACCTGGGCATGGCGCCGATCGCCGTGCATGAGGTCACTACCTTCTACAACATGTACAACCAGCGTCCGGTGGGAGCCTACAAGCTCAACGTCTGCACCAACCTGCCATGTCAGCTGCGTGATGGCGAGACTGCCTTGAAGTACCTTGAAAGCAAGCTGGGCATTGCCATGGGCGAGACCACACCGGACGGCATGTTCACCTTGCAGCAGAGCGAGTGTCTGGGTGCCTGTGCCGATTCTCCGGTGCTGCTGGTGAACGACCG
Organism: Rhodoferax sp.; assembly: GCA_031372035.1. GTDB lineage: Bacteria > Pseudomonadota > Gammaproteobacteria > Burkholderiales > Burkholderiaceae_C > CAISIP01. The sequence goes on from JANMKM010000238.1 coordinate 1,446, forward strand.
CACGATGTGCAGCTTCATGAGCCAGGACAAGCTGGACCAGTTGATCGACGGCCTGCGCTCGGTCGCAGCGAAAGCACCATGATGACCGCTGAGCACATCCTCTCTCAGTTTGCCGCAACCGGCGTGCAGACCTGTTTCCACAACCGCCACATCAACCCGCAGATCTACGCCGACCTCAACGGCAGCAACTGGCGCCTGGCCGATTACGAAGCGCGAGGTGGTTACCAGGCGCTGCGCAAGATCCTGGGGACAGATGGCGGCGAAGGCATGACCACCGACCAGGTGATTGCCATGGTCAAGGAGTCCGCACTGTGCGGCCGTGGCGGCGCCGGCTTTCCCACGGGCCTGAAGTGGAGCTTCATGCCGCGCCAGTTCCCGGGCCAGAAGTACCTGGTGTGCAATTCGGACGAAGGCGAGCCCGGCACCTGCAAGGACCGCGACATCCTGCAGTTCAATCCGCACATCGTGATCGAGGGCATGGCGATCGCGGCCTACGCCATGGGCATCAGCGTCGGCTACAACTACATTCACGGCGAGATCTTCACCAGCTACGACCGTTTCGAGGAAGCACTGGAAGAGGCGCGCGCTGCCGGTCTGCTGGGCAACAACATTCTAGGCAGCAAGTTCAGCTTCCAGTTGCATGCGTCGCACGGCTTTGGCGCCTACATCTGTGGCGAAGAGACGGCTCTGCTGGAGTCGCTGGAAGGCAAGAAGGGGCAGCCCCGGTTCAAGCCACCATTCCCGGCCAGCTTCGGCCTGTATGGCAAGCCGACCACGATCAACAACACCGAGACTTTCGCCGCGGTGCCCTGGATCATCCGCAACGGCGCGCAGGCCTATCTGGCTTGCGGCAAGCCAAACAACGGTGGTACCAAGATTTATTCGGTCAGCGGCGACGTCGAATTGCCGGGCAACTACGAAGTGCCGCTGGGCACGCCATTTCCGAAGCTGCTGGAGATTTCCGGTGGCGTGCGCAAGGGCAGGCAACTCAAGGCTGTGATCCCGGGTGGCTCCTCGGCGCCGATACTGCCGGCCGACATCATGATGGGCTGCACCATGGACTACGACTCCATCGCCAAGGCTGGCTCCATGCTCGGCTCGGGCGCCGTGATCGTGCTTGATGACAGCCGCTGCATGGTCAAGTCGCTGCAACGCCTGTCTTACTTCTACATGCATGAGTCGTGCGGCCAGTGCACACCCTGCCGCGAGGGTACGGGCTGGCTGTCGCGCATGGTGGACCGGATCGAGAACGGCCAGGGCCGCGCGAGTGACCTGGACCTGCTCAATTCCGTGGCCGACAACATCCAGGGACGCACCATCTGCGCGCTGGGCGACGCGGCGGCCATGCCGGTGCGCGCCATGATCAAGCATTTCCGCCACGAGTTCGAATATCACCTCGAGCACAAGACCTGCATGGTCTCTGTCCATGTTTAATGCCCCCACGCTCGTCACTGCGTGTACTTCGATGTACATGCCGATGCCAGAGGCATCGGCCCTTCGCTCCGTCCCGCCCTGCACTGGCAAGCCGGGATCCGCGGGGCTCAGCCTCAAAGGGGCTGGCCTTCCTTGGGGCGGCCCGTCGGAAGGCCGTCTGAACCGGTACTTAGCACCATGATCGAAATCGAACTGGATGGCAAGAAGGTGGACATTGCCGAAGGCAGCATGATCATGCATGCGGCCGACAAGGCGGGTACCTACATTCCGCATTTCTGCTATCACAAGAAGCTCAGCATCGCGGCGAACTGCCGGATGTGTCTGGTCGATGTGGAAAAAATGCCCAAGCCGATGCCGGCCTGTGCCACGCCTGTGACGCAGGGCATGATCGTGCGCACCAAGAGCGACAAGGCGATCAAGGCCCAGCAGTCCGTGATGGAGTTCCTGCTGATCAACCATCCGCTGGACTGCCCGATCTGTGACCAGGGTGGCGAGTGCCAGCTGCAGGATCTGGCCGTCGGCTATGGCGGCTCCTCTTCGCGCTACGAGGAAGAGAAGCGGGTGGTGTTCCACAAGGACGTTGGCCCGCTGATTTCCATGGAGGAAATGAGCCGCTGCATCCACTGCACCCGTTGTGTGCGTTTTGG
>JANMKM010000253.1:0-10577 GCA_031372035.1 Rhodoferax sp.
GAAATCCTTCAGGTAGTCGTAGTTCAGCTTGCTGTAGAGCGTTGTGCTGATCGCATTGGCCACGGTTCCGAAGAAGATGGTGTAGCCGTCGTTCGGCGCACGCGCCGCGACTTCACTGCCGAGATTGCCACCGGCCCCGGGACGATTCTCGATCACGACGGACTGGCCCCACTTCTCCGACAGCTTCTGGCCGACGGCGCGGGCGATCACGTCCGTGGCGCTTGCGGCCGGGAAGCCGAAGGTGATCTTCACCGGCTTCGTGGGCCAGTGCACTGGCTCGGCGGCATGGGTGGTGAACGCGGCTGATGCGGCGACGAGCGAAACGATCAGGTTCTTCACAGTCATGGGTATCTCCTTCGGTGGACTGTCTACGGTGTCGATGGTCTAATACTACAGTGCTATAGAGCACATGTCAAGCGACAACCCGAGTACCATACTTGCTGATGGCGGCCGAGATGAACCAGAACAGCGTTTCCAACCAATTGATCGACCAGTACGCCCGTGCAGTCGTGCCCGGCTTGGCGAAGTACGCGCAGCTGCGGGAAACGCTGGCCGCGGCCATCCGCGGCGGCCACTGGAAACCCGGCAGCCAGCTGCCGCCAGAGCGTGAGCTGGCGCGCCTCACGCGGTTCAGCCTTGGCACCGTACAGCGCGCGCTGCGCGACCTGGCCGACGAAGGCCTGCTGGTACGCACGCAGGGCAGCGGTACCTATGTCGCCGAGGGTCGCGCCGCGATCGACGCGCCTCTGTACCTGCGTTTTCTGGGTGAGGAAGGAGAGCCGCGGTTTCTGCCACTTTTCCCCAAAGTGCTTTCGCGCGAGCGCATCGACGCGCGTGGCCCTTGGTCGGAATGGCTGCGTCAGTCCGACGGCGCGGTCGTGTGCATTGCGCGGCGGATCAGCGTCAACGCGGAGTTCATCCTCTTCAATCGCTTCTACTTCCGCGCGGACGCCTTTCCGGGCATCGCAGCTGCGCCGCTGGAGACGCTTGACGGTGCCAACCTCAAGCAGCTGCTCGGTGGGGAGAGCAACATGCTGGTGACCGAGATGCGTCAGCGCGTCTCCTTCGTCAAGTTCTCCCAGGAAGCAGCGGACGCTGCGGGCGTCAAGTCAGGCACGCGCGGCATCTTGCTGGAAAGCGCGGCGCTCGCGGGCCGTGAGCCGCTCTACTACCTCGAATCCTTCATTCCGCCAAACAATCGGCGCCTGGATGTGTCCGCCTCCTGAAGTCGGCACCGCGCTGGGGAAACCGCTTCCTGCGAGGTCCACGTCGCCCCTTCTGGTCTCCCTCCCGTCTCCGCAGTACCGCGGCGCTCACCGGCTCCTGGGCGCTGTCTCGCGCTAAGCAGGACATCGCGACCGGAAACGGGGTCATTGGTCAAACAGTGTTCGCGCAGAACCTGCCTTTAGCCGAGTTTGTGAGCGCCTGCATTTTGGCCAATCGGCACCAGAGTTGGGCCTCAACCGCGACACTGGTGCGCATCATCTCTCGACGGATGAGCGCTGACCATGTCAGTCAAACCCACTACTTGACACCAGCATGCCGAGCCAGGTAGTAAGCCAGGTTGTCCAGATCTTCCGGCTTCAAGGTTGCCAGAGCTTCGTTCATTGCGGTGGTGTATCCCATGCGTTTGCCGCTGCGGAATTCGCTCAACACACGCTTGAGGTAATCCTCGTATTGGCCTGCCAGGCGCGGCACTTGCTGAGAACCCGCCAAATCCCCGCCGTGACAACTCAGGCATTGGTGGTTGCTGGCCAGGCTTTTGCCAAGCGCCATGCGCACTTCATCTGGCGCTGCATCCGTCGGTTGCGTAGCCTGCACCGGCAATTTGTCAATGACGTCAGAAAACCCACGCAGATCATCGTTGCTGAAGTCTTTCGCCATCGCTGTCATCACGTCGCTATTGCGCCTGCCGTTCTTGAACAAGAAGAGCTGGGTGATGGCATAAAACCCATGCTGACCAGCCAGCGAGGGCGCCAGATTCGGCGCGCCCCTGCCGTCTGCGCCATGGCAGGCTGCACATTCATGTGCGAAGCGCTGTGCGTAGTCCACCGCGGGTTTGGCTGGCGAGCCAACGGCCGGTGTCGACGGTGCAACTGCCTTTGCTGCCACGGGCGCAGCTGCCGCACCTGTTGCCACACCTGGGCGCAGCGGCGTCAATGGCTTTGATGGGGTCTGAGAGCCAGCAGGCGAGCAAACCAATACGAGCAACATTGCGCCTGCGCGCAAAAGACCGGACAACCCAACTGCAGAAGTGCAGAGGGCTGCCGGGCGCAAGCAACAGCCTGGCGTGAACCTGATCACTGCTTGGCGTAACTCACGCGGTAAATGGCTCCGTTGTGGTCATCGCTGATGAGCAAGCTGCCGTCCTTCATCACCATGACATCGGCGGGACGACCCAGGTAGCCGTTGTTTTCGACCAGGCCTGTCAAAAAGGTCTCCGTCTTGCTGATGCCACCCTTGCCATCCGGCCATGCCACCATGATGTCGGCTGCGTATTTTTGAGTCCGGTTCCAGGGGCCGTGGCGCGCAATGAAGATGGCTCCATGGTACTTTTCAGGGAACATCTTGCCGGTGTAGAAGCGCATGCCCAGAGGGGCCGCGTGAGCACCGAGTTTCAAGGCCGGCTGTGTCACGTTCTTGCAACTCTTGCCCCAACCAAATTGCGGGTCAACAAAATCGCCCTGGTGGCAATATGGAAAACCAAAGTCGGGGATTTCCTTGGCGTTCTTGGCCACCCGATTGAGGGTGTCGTTGGGCAGGTCTTCCGACAGCCAGTCGCGTGAATTGTTGGTGTACCAGAGTTCACCTGTCTTGGGGTGAAAATCAAAACCCACTGTATTGCGCACGCCCTTGGCGACCACTTCAAACCCGCTGCCATCAAGGTTCATGCGGTTGATGGTGGCAAACTCAGGCTTGACTTCACACACATTGCAATTGGCACCAATCGAAACATACAGTTTGTTGTCCGGGCTGATCTTGATGAACTTCCAGCCGTGTGGCACCTCTCCGGGCAGCTTGTCGTAAATCACCTTGCCTTTGCCAATATTGCCCAGGTTGGCTTCAATGTTCTCAAACACCGTGATGTCTTTGGGTGTGGCCAGGTAAAGATTGCCTTTGTGATACTCGATGCCGCTGGGCAAGAAGAGCTTTTCTGCCAGTGTCTTGACTTCCCGTTTACCGCCCTGATTGGTAATGGCATACAGCTTGCCGGCCACAAAAAGAGAACTCACAAAGACAGTGCCATTGTCGCCTTCACGCATGCTGCGGGCGTCCAGGATATCGCTGGCAAATACTTCGACCTTGAAGCCTGGTGGCAGCTTCATCTTGCTGATGGGCAATTTGTCAGCCGCGGTCGGAACCGGAAAAGATGGTACAGGTGCCATGGTCGCTGTGGCGTCACCCTTTGGACGGCCGACAGCCCAAAACGGTTCTTCAGCGGGCTTATCCTGGGCCCACCCCAAACCAGACCAACCCATGCCTAAAGCAAAAGCCAACAAGGCTGTCGGGCTTTTTAGTCCTCTTGCGATAACCATTGCAATGTCTCCATTTATGTTCCGGCTCATCAGTGCCGGGTGGACTGGCGGCCGGGGACCACACTCAGATCCAAAAGCAGCAACCGCTACGCTTTCTATCACAAAGGCAGTGGACGGTACACGCGGGTAAGCCATATCGGTCGCGTTGTCGCCCAAGAGCATGTGGGCCGGTGGGCAAATGGCCCCGGGGTGTTGTGATCAAATGGCCGCCCCACCCATTGCACGTTGAGCATGAAGAAACCAAAACGGTCGGGCCGGCTGGACTGGAGTCCATCGGCAGCCTGCCTGATAGCCACCAGCGCCCTGTGTCCCTGGGCTGCGCAGGCACAGTCACTCGAGGGCGTAGTGGTTTCCGCGTCCCGCTCCGAACAGCGCAGCTTCGATGCGCCAGGGGCGGTGCAGCTGGTCGATCGCGACACCATCGCCAGTTCCGGGCCGCAGGTCAATCTGTCGGAGTCGCTCAACCGTGTTTCGGGCCTGACGGTTCTGAACCGTCAGAACTATGCCCAGGATCTCCAGGTTTCGATCCGCGGCTTTGGCGCGCGCTCGAGTTTCGGCATACGCGGCGTGCGTCTGCTGGTGGATGGCATTCCGGCAACGACGCCCGATGGGCAGGGCCAGGGCTCGTCCATCAGCCTGACTTCGACCGATCGCATCGAGGTGTTGAAAGGACCGCTGGCCCAGCTCTACGGCAACTCCTCCGGTGGCGTGATTCAGGCCTTCACGCGCGACCCGGGCGATCAGCCGGAATTTGCCGCCCAGTACTACCTCGGTTCGGATGGAATGCGGCGCTCGGACTGGCAGTACCTGGGACGCGTCGGCGACTACCGCCTCGTCGCCGACTACTGCACCTTCGACACCGACGGCTTTCGCGACAACAGCAGGACCGAGCGCCGCCAGTTCAACGGGAAACTGGGCTTCAACCCGAGCCAGGCAACACGCGTGAACCTGGTGGTCAACCACTTCGACATGCCACTGGCCCAGGACCCGCTGGGCCTGACGGCAGCACAGCTGGCGGCCAACCCGGCGCAAGCGGGCACGAATGCGATCAGCCGCGCGGTGCGCAAGACGGTGCTGCAGAATCAGGTCGGGACCTCGGTAGTGCACAGCCTTGATCCGGATCGGTCGGTTGCCGCTCGGCTTTACTATGGAACCCGCGACAACCTGCAGTACCAGACCGGGCTGGCCGCGTCGCCGGGCGCCTGGGTCGGGCTGAACCGCAACTATTACGGCGCCGGCCTGCAGTACAACCAGCGTGCGCAGATCGATGGCCACGCGGTGAACTGGGTCGTGGGCTATGAATACGACCGTTCGAGGGAGAACCGGCGTGGTGGAGTTGCCACCCTGGGCGAAAAGACCAGCACCACCCGCAGCGAAAAAAACCTTGCCTCCAACAGCGACCTTTTCCTGCAGATGACGGCGCGGCTGGCGGAACAGTGGTCCATGGTCACGGGCCTGCGCTACAGCGCGGTCCGTTTGTCGTCTTCCGATGAATACCCCAGCGACGGCGACGGTTCCGGCGGCGCAAGCTTCACGGCCACCAACCCGGTGCTGGGCCTGACCTACCATGCCAGCAGCACCCTCAACCTGTATGCCAACGTCGGCAAAGGCTTCGAGAGTCCGACCCTGGCGGAGGTCGCCTACAGTGGCGGCGGTACACCTGCGTTCAACCAGTCACTGATTGCGGCCAGGAGCCGGCACTACGAACTGGGCGCGAAGTGGATGCCAAGCCCGCGGACCCGCTTCGATTTCACCCTGTTCCAGATCGATTCCACCGACGAGATTGTGGTGGCCACCAGCACCGGCGGGAACTCGACATTCAAGAATGCCCCGGGAACGAACCGGACCGGTTATGAGCTTTCCGGGTCCGTGCTGCTGTTGCCGAACTTGAAAGCCACATTGGCCGCGTCCGCGATCGATGCCCATTTTTCACAGACCTTCACCAGTGGCGCCTCTACGGTTGCGGCGGGCAACAAGATTCCCGGCATCCCGCAGCATTTCGTATTTTCCGAGTTGCTGTGGACTGGGCGCGACGCCGCCGCAGGCAGCAAAGTAGCCGCTGTGCTGGGCGCCCAGGCCGGGCTTGAACTGGTGCATGCCGGCGCTCTCTATGCCAATGACAGCAACTCGGCGCAGGCCGATGGCTACGCGGTCGCAAACGCCAGTTTGCGCTATGGATGGGCGCTGGGCGCTGGTTCACTGGTCGTCTCTGCCCGGGTCGATAACCTGACTGACAGGCGCTATGTCGGCTCGGTCATCGTCAACCAGGCGTCGTCCCAGTTCTACGAGCCGGCTCCGGGCAGAAGCAAGTCGCTTGGGCTGCGCCTGACCATGCCGCTTTGATGCGTGACCGAGGCGCGCCGGATTGCGCGCGAGTGACCGCTTGACATTCACGCAGTCTGGATCACGCGGGCCGATACTGCAGTGGACCAAGAGCGGCGCGGGCGTCTGGTCACTCGGCGACCCCGCGCATGGGCGGGCCGGGTGCGGCTCCGAAGCCCAAGTTGTCCCATCGCTACCCATGTAGATGTTCTGCAACCTGGTAGCCGGCGGGAGATGTCGGTGTCGAGCTTGTCGACTGGCCAATGACCTTGTGGCAATCACACCCGTTCAACGTCAATGGCGATTGCCTTGATCAACTCCCAGACAAGGGCAGGGTCGGGCCCTGGTGACAAAAGGCCCGATCTTCGCTGGAAGGATGCGGAATATGGCCTCGAGTTCAGCAAGCATCAATACGTTTCCAGATGCAGGCGACCTTCGTGCTTCAGGGCGGTGCCGACGCTGTCCCAGTGCAGTCCGGCGGCCTTCGCAATGTCGTGCATTGCAAGCACAACACCTTCTTCCATGCTCTTGAGTCCGCATACATAAAAGTAGCTATTGCTATCCATTAGCAGTGGTGCCAGGTCGGCGGCGCGTTCACGCATCAGGTCCTGCACGTAGCGTTTGGGTTTGCCGGGAGTTCGAGAAAAAGCAAAGTTGATATCTATGAAGTCTTTGGGCAGGTTTTGCAGCGGCCCAAAGTAGGGCAATTCTTCCTGGGTTCGGGCACCGAAGAACAGCATCAGCTAGCCGCTTACAAACGTGCCCGACGCACGCAAGCGCCGGCGCCACTCGGTCATTGCACGCATGGGCGCGCTACCAGTGCCGGTACAAATCATCACAATATTTGACCGGGGGTGGTTGGGCATCAGGAAGCTGTTTCCAAACGGCCCAATCACCTGAACGGTGTCACCGAGTTGCAGGTCGCACATGTAGTTGGAGGCCACCCCGCGCACGGGGTTTCCGTTGTGATCTTCCAGAACGCGTTTGATGGTCAGCGACAGGTTGTTGTAGCCAGGCCGTTCGCCATTGCGCGGGCTGGCGATTGAATATTGGCGTGCATGGTGGGCACGCCCCTTGTCGTCCTGGCCCGGTGGAACGATGGCAATACTTTGACCCTCCAGCACGGGGAAGGGCATGTTGCCAAAGTCCAGGACGATGTGGTGGGTGTCGTAGTCAGTGCCGGCAGTGGCACCCACTTCGGTGACACGCACATTGCCGACCACCTTGGCAGCAATCGCTTTTTCTGCGGCCCTTGGGCCGTAGAGATTGGTATAGGGGTGTGCAGCTGACCACGGTGGCAGCGTAGCGCCAAAGGTCGCCGAGTTGAACGTCTGCTGGTCTGCGAGGTTCGCCTGTACGGTCGCAACAGCCGCGCTCCCATCCATTGGAGCGACGTCTGCAGCGCCGTATCCGGCGAGTTGCTCCGTGCTCAGCTCTGCCGGCAGTTCGTCCCACAACAACTGCTCCTCGATGGGGTAGGCCAGTGCTTTGGGCATACTGCGCCAGTTGTCGATCGAACCCGTCGGGCACGGTGAAATACAGGCCATGCAGAGATTGCAAACATCGGCCTTGACCACGTAGTTGCGCGAGTCATGTGTGATGGCGCCCACCGGGCAGATGGCCTCACAGGTGTTGCAGCGTATGCAGATCTCGGGGTCTATCAGATGCTGTTTGATCACCTGGATTTCATTCGTGCCCATCGTGCTGGTCTCCGCTTGTTTTCTGGATAAGCGAGGGGCCGACCTGGCCCCTTTCAATGCTTCTGTGAATTTTGAGTATCAGTTGAAGCGAACGTACTCAAAGTCCACCGGTTGGCGGTTGATGCCCATGACCGGGGGCGCTATCCAGTTGGCGAACTTGCCGGGTTCGACGACGCGCCCCATCAGGCTCGCTACAAACGCGCGGTCGGCGCCGGTTGGCAGCCAGTTGTCCACATTGGCCGTCCATTCGGCTTCGCTCAGCACGCGACCGTCCGGTGCGACCTTGGAGCCCGAGAGCGCACCAATGTTGCGGTGAAATGCCTTGTGCGGGGTCTTGAGGCGGTAGGGAATACCGGCCTTCTCGATCACCTTGTTCCAGCGCTCCACGCCGCCAATGGAGTCTTTGATGTAGTCGTCGCGCAATACCTCGTTCAAGGCATTGAGCATGGGAACTTCGCGCTCCACCAGTTGACCGTTCTGCACCTGCAGAACGCTGTACGTCTGGCCCTTGAGCAGATGGTCGTCCTTGCGCTTGCCCTCTTCGTAGCGGCCCTTCAGACCGGTGCTGTAGAAGGTTGCGGCATTGCTGGACTCGTCGGCACCGAACAGGTCGATGGTGACGCTGAAGTGGAAATTCAGGTAGCGCTGCAGAGTCGGCAGGTCGATCACGCCAGCGGCGCGCAGCTTGGTCACATCGTCGGTCTTGAGTTCATTCATGGCTGCGCAAGTGCGGCTGATGACGCGGCTGATGCCAGACTCGCCCACAAACATGTGGTGCGCCTCTTCGGTCAGCATGAACTTGGTGGTGCGGGCCAGCGGGTCGAAGCTGGATTCGGCAAGGGCGCACAACTGGAACTTTCCATCACGATCCGTGAAGTAGGTAAACATGAAGAAGGCCAGCCAATCGGGAGTCTGCTCATTAAAGGCCTGCAGAATGCGCGGGTTGTCTTGCTGGCCCGAGCGACGCGCCAGCAACGCCTCGCCTTCCTCGCGGCCATCACGGCCAAAGTGCTTGTGCAACAGGTACACCATGGCCCACAGGTGGCGCCCTTCTTCCACATTGATCTGGTAGAGGTTTCGCAAGTCGTACATGCTGGGCGCCGTCAGGCCCAGGTGGCGCTGCTGCTCCACGGACGCGGGCTCCGTGTCGCCCTGCGTGACGATGATCCGGCGCAGATTGGCGCGGTACTCACCAGGCACATCCTGCCAGGCGGCCTCTCCCTTGTGGTCGCCGAAATGGATCTTGCGGTCTTGCTCGGCAGGGTTCAGGAACACGCCCCAGCGGTAGTCGCGCATCTTCACATGGCCGAACTGAGCCCAGCCTTGCGGGTCCACGCTCACGGCAGTGCGAAAATAGACATAGGAATCGGTGCTGCCCTCGGGGCCCATGTCATCCCACCAGCTGAGGAAGTTGGGCTGCCACTGTTCAAGCGCGCGCTGAAGCGTGCGGTCTTCACGCAGGTTGACGTTGTTCGGAATCTTGTCGCTGTAATCAATGCTTGACATCTGTGTCTCCTGGTTAAAGAAAAATACGGGTTAAACGCGATTCCAGTCAAAGACTGCCTTGTCGCCTTTGCCGTAGACCTTGAGGGCGCCTTTCTCACCGACAGCGTTGGGGCGCTGGAAGATCCAGTTTTGCCAAGCCGTCAGGCGCCCGAAGATGCGGGTGAACATGTTCTCGGGGCCGTTGAAACGCAAATTGGCTTCCAGGCCGGTCAGTGCGTCGGGCGACATGGAGACGCGCTCTTCAATGGCAATGCGTACCTCGTCGGTCCAGTCGATGTCGTCGGGGTTGGAGGTCACCAGGCCCAGCGCAAAGGCAGCATCGGCGTCCAGCGACCGGCCAGCTTGTTCGCGCGCTGCATTCAACGCGGGTTGTTCGTTGTAGAAGCGGCGCTGCAGGCGGCTTTGCCCGGTGACCATGGGGTACAGGCCGAAATTGGTGTCTGCCACCGTGATCCTGGGGCTTGCAGCGTCGTCATCTGGCAGGATCAGCATGTAACTGCGGTCGCAAGCCAGGGCGAGTTCCAGCAAGGTGCCGGCAAAGCAGGAGCCGGATTCGATCAAGGCAAACAGGCTGCGCGATGACACGTCCAGACGGGCCAGGGTGCGGCGCAGCAGGCCGATGGTTTCACGCACCAGCCAGTGGTTCTGGTGGGCTATCAGGGTGGCGTCGTTGGCCAACACGGCGGCGCTATCGCCTTGGGTCTTGATCAGCCAGATACCAATGTCGAGCTCATTGGTGCGCATTTGCAAAATGGCATCTTCCAGTTCGCGCGCCATGGCCAGCGGGTACCACTGGTCAGCAGCGGCTTCAATGCCGGCAATGTCAGCAGGTTGTGCGCCGTTGGGGCTCTTGACGGTGAAGGTGGCCGTGCGCTTGGCGCGGTCGATCTCTACGGTTACGTGCTGGTAACGCAGGGCATCAGCTTCCACCGTGCGGTGCAGCGGATGGAGCGTCACGCCTTTGCCATTGGCAGGGCGGTCGCTTTGGGCGGCCAGCGCCAGAGCGCGTTCCCGCACCTTGGCAGCAAACACAGCGGGCTTGGCAATGTCGTCCACCAAGCGCCAGTCCTTGGCCTTTTGGCCGCGAACGCCCTCAACGCTGGTACAAAAAATATCGGCCAGGTCGTGGCGCACATGGCGCTTGTCGGTGACGCGCGTCAGGCCGCCAGTGCCGGGCAGCACGCCCAGCAGCGGGACTTCGGGCAGGCTCACCGCACTGCTGCGGTCGTCAACCAGGAGGATTTCGTCGCAGGCCAGTGCCAATTCGTAGCCGCCACCAGCGCATGCGCCGTTGACCGCCGCGAGGAATTTCAGGCCGCTATGTTTGGAGGTATCTTCCAGGCCATTGCGTGTCTCATTGGTGAACTTGCAGAAGTTCACTTTCCAGGCGTGGCTGGAGACGCCCAACATGAAAATATTCGCACCGGAGCAAAAAACCTTGTCCTTGGCACTGGTGACCACTACGGTCCGTACCTCAGGGTGCTCAAAGCGCAAGCGGCCCATGGCGTCGTTG
>JANMKM010000316.1:0-5541 GCA_031372035.1 Rhodoferax sp.
ACACTGACTGCAGACACGTCGAACCTGGCCGATGCAGAGGGCCTGGGGACATTGAGCTACCAGTGGTATGCAAGCGATGTCGCCATCAGTGGTGCCAACGCCAGCAGCTTCACGCTGGCCGAGGCCCAGGTAGGCAAGACCATCAGTGTGCGGGTCAGCTACACCGACGGCCAGGGCACAGCAGAGAGCCTGGCTTCGGCGGCCACCGGCTTCGTGGGCATCCATCGCATCGGTGGTGCCGGTGGCGACGACCTGGTGGGCAGCGTCGGTGTTGACATCCTCGAAGGCCTCCAGGGCCAGGACACGCTGGACGGCGGCGACGGTGGTGACCAGCTCGACGGTGGCGATGGCAACGATGTAATCAGCGGCGGCACTGGCAATGATGTGCTGGAGGGCGGCAGCGGCGCCGACACCATGGTGGGCGGCAGCGGCGCCGACGAGTACCGCGTTGACAACGCCGGTGACGTGGTCACGGAGACCGACAACGCGCCCAGCCCCGATTCGGTACGCCCGAATGGGCTGGATCTGCGCAGCGCCATCGACAAGGTGCTGGCCAGCATCAGCTACTCCCTGGGCGCCTTTGTCGAGAACCTGAAGCTGCAAGCCGGCGCCGGCAACCTGGCCGGCTTCGGCAACACGCTGAACAACGTGCTGGAGGGCAATGAGGGCATCAACACCCTCACCGGTTACGAAGGCGACGACACGCTGGACGGCGGCAGCGGGGCCGATTCTCTGGTGGGCGGCACGGGCAACGACATCTACTACGTCGACAACGATGGCGACGTGGTGCAGGAGACCGACAACAACCCCGGCGCCATCGGACTGCCGGTGGGCCTGGGCATCGGCCGTGCCGTGGACAAGGTGGTGTCCAGCATCCACTACACGCTGACTGACTTTGTCGAGAACCTGGACCTGAAGAGCGGTGCCGGCAACCTGGCCGGCACGGGCAACGCGCTGGACAACCTGCTGCAAGGCAATGAGGGCAACAACAACCTGCAGGGCCTGGGGGGCAATGACACGCTGGACGGCGGCACCGGTGCCGACGCCATGGCCGGCGGCCTGGGCGACGACACCTACGTGGTGGACGATGTGGGCGACACCGTGCTGGAGACCGACAACAGCATCCCGGGCCAGGCCGCGGGACCACAAGGCCTGAATGCGCTGGCAGGCAACAACGACCGGGTGGTCGCCAGCATCAACTACACGCTGGCCGAATTTGTCGAGAACCTGGTGCTCGCCAGCGGCAGCGACAACCTGACCGGCACCGGCAACACGCTGGACAACCTGCTGCTGGGCAACGCCGGCAACAACGCCCTGAGCGCCCTGGGCGGCGCCGACAGCATCGATGGTGGATTTGGCAATGACACCATCGACGGTGGCGCCGGCAACGACACCATCATTGGCGGCGCCGGCGACGACCTGTTCCTGTTTGCGGCCCAGGGCAACGGCGTTGACACCCTGCTGGACATCACGGCCGAGGACGCCATCCAGATCAGCGGCGCCAGTTTCAGCGGGGAGGTGGGCAGCGGCAATGGCAGCAGCCTGCTCGCCAACCAGGTGCAGGTCAGCAGCGCCAATGGCAACACCACGCTGTACATCGGCACCGATGCCACTGCCGGTTTTGATATCGAGATCAACATTCCTGGCAGCCACAGCGCTGAAGACTTTGTGCTGGCGGGCAACCGCATCAGCGCCACCTTTGTCGGCAAGACGCTGGACCTGCTGGCCTACAGCTGGAACCAGCACACCCTGCTGAACGGGGTCAACATCAGCGCCGGCTCCAACAGCGGCGTCACCGACGGCGCGGGTAAGTTCAGCCTGGCCGGTGTCACCGATGCCAGCCTGAACTTCACGGCCAGCCGTGCGGTGCCGCAAGAGGGGCTCGCCACGGCCGCCGCTGTCGACCTGCAGGATGCCATAGCCATCATGCGGCTGATCGTCGGCCTGGATGTCAATGGCCCGAGCCGGTCGCTGTCACCCTACCAGGCGCTGGCGGCAGACTTTGACAGCAACGGCGCGGTCACCCTGAACGACGCCATTGCGGTGCTGCGCCACGTGGTCCAGTTGTCGGCGCCCGAGCCCACCTGGCACTTCCTGCACGAGGCCGACCTGGGCGCTCCCGCGCGCGCCGGTCTGAACCCCGGCCTGGCGCCGGGCAGCATCAACGCCAACATGACGGCCAACAGCCCGGTGCATCTGGGCCTGGTGGGCTACCTCAGCGGCGATGTCAACGGCAGCTACACCGGAGCACAGGGCGCGCCGGATCTGGACGACCTGCAACCAGGGTATTTCCAGAACCTGACGGCCGCCACCGGCCTGAGCCTGGCGCAGTTCGGTATTTACCCGTACTGAGCCGGCCGACTCCGGAGCGCTACACATTCAGTAGCGATCCATGCTTTATCCATGCGCTTTTTGACCATATTTACGAGTGAAAAGAGATACGCTTTTTCCAAAAAATGCGTCTACTCCAAGGGCCGCCCACCATTAGAATCGTTCTTGAGGACGCCGTCCAAAGTCTTGACCATGGCGGTGGCCCAGAAGGCGGACCGCCAGCCGCGATCAGCCCGTGACCCGACAAGGAGGCATTTCGCATGTCTGCATTTGTTTTTGTCGACTCCAGGGTCAAGGAGTCCGCCGCGCTGCTCACCGGTTTGGCGGCGCAAACCCAGTTGGTATGGCTCAATGCCGAGGAGGATGGCATTGCGCAGATCCGCGCGGCCCTGAGCGGCGTCAGCGGTGTTTCGGCGATCCACATCATTTCGCATGGCGCTCAAGCCACGCTACAACTGGGCAGTACATTGCTCGACGCCGAAACCGTGGGCAGCTACCGCGAGCAGCTGGCGCAAATCGGCGCGGCGCTGCTGCCCGAGGGTGACCTGCTGGTGTATGGCTGCAACGTGGCCGCTGGTGCCGCGGGTGAGGGCTTCATCCATGTACTGGCACAAGCCACCGGCGCCGACGTGGCAGCTTCCACCGACGTTACGGGCGCTGCAGCAACCGGCCACAACTGGTCTTTGGAGGCCAGCACCGGACACATCGAGTCGGGCCCCGTTCTGGCCACCGCAGCAATGGAGGCCTACAGCCAGACCCTGGACGGTGTGACCCTGGTCGGTGGCGCTGGTGCCGACTTTCTGCAAGGCACGGCCGATGCCGACGTTCTTATCGGTCTGGCCGGGATCGATACGCTCAATGGCGGTGACGGCAATGACTCGCTCGACGGGGGAGCAGACCCCGACCTGCTGTTCGGGGGAAACGGCAGCGACACACTGGGCGGAGGTCTGGACAACGACTCCATGACCGGTGGTCTGGGTGCCGACACCTACTACGTCAATGATCCTGGCGACATCGTATTGGAGACCGACAACCAACTCAGTATCAATCCGATGGCACTGGACCTGGGCAGCGCCACAGACACCGTCATCTCCAGCATCAGCTATGCGCTAGGCAGTTTTGTCGAAAACCTCGATTTGGCGGAGGGCGCCGGCAACCTGAGTGGCACTGGCAACGCCCTCGACAACGTGATCAGTGGCAACGACGGCAACAACACGCTGTCCGGTGGCGCAGGCAACGACCTGTACGTGTTTGCGGCACAAGGCAATGGCGTAGACCAGCTCACCGATCTGGCGCCAGGTGACGCCATTCAGATCAGCGGGGCCAGCTTCAGTGGCGCCGTAGGCACCGGCACTGGCGTGAACCTGGGCGCCAACCAGGTTCGGATCAGCATCGTTGGCGGCGACACCATCCTGTATGTCGGCACAGATGCCGTTCCCGGTGCGGACGTCGAGATCCATCTCAGCGGCAGCTATAGCGCCAGTGACTTCCTGCTGGCAGGCAACCGCATGACGGTTACCGTCAACAGCCTGCCGGTGCTCAATGCGGCGGCCTCGCCAGCGCTGCCCACCATAGCGGAGAACGCCAGCAACCCGGCCGGCGTGACCATTGCCACCCTGGTGGTGGACGGCTCCATCACGGATGGTGACGGTGCGGTGGAAGCCATCGCCGTCGAGGCTGTCGATACCAGCCTGGGCAGCTGGCAATACAGTCTGGACGCCGGCAGCAGCTGGCAGAACATCAATGCTGAACTGCTCAACAGCAGCACCAATACCCTGGGCCTGTTGCTGGGGCCGACCGCCATGCTGCGGCTGCTGCCCTTTGGCGAACTCGCCGGCACCGTGGCCGGCGGCATCACCTTCCGTGCCTGGGACATGAGCAGCGGCAGCGCCGGCCAGTATGTGGTGACCACGCCCGGCAGCGGCGCGTTCAGCAGCGCCAGTGACACCGCAAGCCTGACGGTCACAGCCGTGAACGACGCCCCCAGCTTTGCTGTACCCAATGGCAGCGGCAAGGCGCAGACCTTCCTTGGCGTCGTCGATGGTGGTGGCAGCAGCGTCCTGGTGCAGCCCGACGGCAAGGTCGTGGTCGCGGGCTCGCTCGACGCCGGCTTGACCAACCACTTCGGGGTGGTGCGCTACAACGCCGACGGCAGCCTGGACACCAACTTCGCCGGTTCCGGGTACCGGAGCATCGCCGTGGGTAGCAACGACGCCAGCCGTGCAAGTGCCCTGCAGAGCGACGGCAAGATCGTGATGGTGGGCTACGACAACGTGAGCAGCTTCGCCTTCGCCCGGATCAACAGCGACGGTAGCCTGGACACCAGCTTCAACGGCAGCGGCACGCTGACCCTGGGCGTAGGCAGCAGTGCAACCAGCGTCGCCATACAGCCCGACGGCAAGATCGTCGCCGGCGGCTACAACGGCAGCGACTTCGTGGTGGTGCGCCTGACGTCCAGCGGCGCGCTGGACACCAGCTTCAACGGCTCCGGCTTCAGGACCGTGGACGTGGGCGGCGGTTTGGACCAGGGCCAGTCACTGGCGCTGCAGGCCGACGGCAAGATCGTGCTTGCCGGCGCCAGTTCCAACGGCGCGAACGACGACTTCGGCGTGATCCGCCTGAACGCCGACGGCAGCCTTGACACGACATTCGATAACGACGGCAAGCTGCTGGTAGCGGTGGGCTCGGGCACCGACAAAGCCTATGGCGTGGCGATCCAACCGGACGGCAGGATCGTCGTCGGTGGCTATAGCGACAACAGCGGCTACGACTTCAGCGTCGTGCGCCTCGAGGCCAATGGCGGCCTGGACTTCAGTTTCGGCAGCAGCGGCAAGAGCATCGTCGGCGCGGGGCCGAGCAACGACTACGCCCAAGGACTGACGCTGCAGAACGATGGCAGCATCATCCTGACAGGCTTTGTCTTCAACGGCGGTCAGATGTCCGACTTTGGCGTGGTGCGCCTGAATGCCAGCGGATTTCTCGACACCAGCTTTAACGGCTCGGGCAAGCTGCTGATCAACGTCAACGCCGACGACTATGGCTACCAGGCCGTCGTGCAGCCCGACGGCAAGATCGTCGTTGCCGGCGCCGGCGACGACAGCGGGGACAACCTCGCCTCGGACGCCGCGGTGCGGCTCAACAGCAAAGGCAGCCTCGGTGGGAGCTTCGGCGGCAACACGGCCGCCACCACCCTGGGCGGACCCCTGGCCT
>JANMKM010000341.1:0-2407 GCA_031372035.1 Rhodoferax sp.
GTCGCGCGGGATGCCGGCGTCTTCGGCGTGGCGCATCAGGTCGTCCTGGCACTCCTGCCAGGCGGGCGTCTGCATCGGCTTGATGGCGCCCGCGCGCAGCGTGAGCTTGTCGTTCGGGATGACCAGGCCGTAGTCGACGCCGATCACGCGGCCGAATCCGCGGCTGGTGGGGCAGGCGCCCACCGCCGAATTGAAGGAGAAAGCCGAGGCGATCGGGTCGGTGTAACGCAGGTCACTTTCCGGGCCATGCAGGCCGGTGGAAAACTTCCAGATGCGCGGCTCGGCGCTGGCCGCGCCGCCGGTATCGTCCGCCGCGACTTCCGGCAGCAGGTATATATTGATGCGCCCGCTGCCTCGGCGCAGCGCCGCCTCGATCGCCTCCAGCACGCGGCCACGCTCCGCACTGCCCACGCGGAAGCGGTCGGCCACCACATCGAGCAGCTTGCGTTTCCCGACCTCCCGTTCGGCCTGCACCCGCGTGTAGCCGCTTACGGAAAGCCACTGGGTGATCTCCGCAGCCGTGGTATCCGCCGGCAACTCGACCGGGAATGTCACCACCAGCCGCGGATCGCCCCCTGCCTCGGCGGCGGCCAGCGCCTGCAACCGGGCAAAAATCGTCTCGGGGGTGTCGTGCCGCACCGGCTGCGCCGTGGCGCTGTCGAACAGTTGCCCGGCGCGCGCGAACAGCAGCTTCAGGTGGTCGTTCAGCTCGGTCATCGTCCCCACGGTGGAGCGCGAGGAGCGTACGGGGTTCGTCTGGTCGATGGCAATGGCGGGGGGCACACCTTCCACCTTGTCCACCGCCGGCTTGTCCATGCGGTCCAGAAACTGCCGGGCATAGGCCGAAAACGTCTCGACGTAGCGCCGCTGGCCCTCGGCATACAAGGTATCGAACACCAGGCTGGACTTGCCAGACCCACTCGGTCCGGTGACCACCGTCAACTCGCCGGTGCGGATGTCGAGGTCGAGATTCTTGAGGTTGTGCTGGCGCGCTCCGCGGATGCGGATGGTTCCCTGCTGGGGCATTGGGTGGCTGCTTTCTGGATGGGGCCAAACATTCTAGACAGGGCATGTCCCGCGGGCGGAACCCAAGGCTATAGTGGCAAAAACAGCCCTGCGGCGGCGGGCTCCCCGTCGCAGAGCTGGATGAAATCACAGTATAGGATTGAATCTTCAGGATGACGCAACGAGAACGCATGACGCCCTTCGCGAACCCCGCAGTGGCCGGTGTCTACCAGGCCTATCCCCAAGGAGGCCCTGGCCTTCTGCATATCGGCGGCGCTGACCTACCACCTGCGCAAGGCTTCGGGACACGCGACCGCGTGATTTCCCTGTAGAGCGTCAAACATCGGTGCGCTTTTCCATGCCCCGCATGCTCAGCCCCAACTTCACGCTGGATGAATTCACCTTCAGCCGGACGGCAGCGCGACTCGGCCTGGACAACACACCGGACGCCCGCACGCTGAAGAACCTTCGCCAGCTGGCGGCCCTGCTGGAACAGGTGCGCAGCGCGCTCGGCGACAACCCGATCAACATCAGTAGCGGTTACCGCTCGCCTGCCCTCAATCGTGCGGTGGGCGGCTCGGCCCACAGCGCGCACATGGCTGGCCTGGCGGTGGACTTCACCTGCCCGCGCTATGGGAGCGTGCTCGCCACCGCGAGGGCCGTCGCCAAGTCCGGTCTGCCATTCGACCAGGTGATCCTGGAGTACGGCCGCTGGGTTCACCTGGGCATCACCGAGGATACGGAATTGGCACGCGGCGAACTGCTCTCCATCGGCAGCAACCAATCCTACGTGGCCGGCCTGCGGGTGGTCTGATCTACGGTGGCAGAATCAACAGCGCTTCTGAACTGGACTCCCATGACCCAACGCACGCCCGATCAATTCCGCAGCGCGCGCTGGTTCGCGCCGGACGACCTGCGCTCCTTCGGGCATCGCTCGCGCGTGATGCAGATGGGTTACGCGCCGGTGGACTGGGCTGGCAAGCCGGTCATCGCCATCATCAACACCTGGAGCGACGCCAACAACTGCCACACCCATTTCAAGCAGCGCGTCGAAGACGTCAAGCGTGGTGTGTTCCAGGCCGGCGGCTTCCCGCTCGAATTGCCCGCCATCAGCCTGTCGGAAGCGCTGGTCAAGCCGACCACCATGATGTACCGCAACTTCCTCGCCATGGAAACCGAGGAATTGCTGCGCAGCCATCCGGTGGACGGTGCGGTGCTGATGGGCGGCTGCGACAAGACCACCCCCGGGCTGGTCATGGGCGCGCTCAGCGCTGGCCTGCCTTTCATCTTCCTGCCCGCCGGCCCGATGCTGCGCGGCAACTGGCGCGGCCAGACGCTGGGCTCCGGTTCGGACGCCTGGAAGTACTGGGACGAGCGCCGCGCCGGCCGGCTCTCGGAACAA
>JANMKM010000369.1:0-3489 GCA_031372035.1 Rhodoferax sp.
AGCGAGCGGCTCTCCTTGTCCTTGCGGATGTCGGCCGCGATCGGCTCCAGGCGCTGGGTCCCGATGCTGCCATCTGCCTCCAAGCGGTATTTCAGCGCCTCGGGAAAGCACTCCAGCAGGCCGCTATGCGGCTGGTCGGCAGCATGGGGTTCACCGTCCAGGATGAGCGCCAGGATCCGGCCCTCGCCTCCCATGGCCTTGAAGGCGCGGATCTCCTCATTGACCCAGCGTGAACGCGCCGCGGTGGGCGAGCACAGCACGATCAGATAGCGCGACTGCTCCAGCGCCTGTGTCAGCGCCTGGCCCAGTTCGGACGAGCCGGGCAGTTCGTCGCGGTCCCGGAACACCGGGAACAGCCGCGGCGGTACCGGCCCGTGTGGCCCGGGGCGGCCCACCAGGCGCCGGGGCACACGGTACTGCTCCAAAGCGCCGTGGAGCCATTCGCAGACCCGAGCGTCCTTGTGGCTGTAGCTCAGGAATGCCCAATACTTTTCGGTCGCCATGCGCTCCCTGCTGCTGCTTATGGAGGCGTTGAACAAGTCCGCTGGGTGGAGACTTGCTCAGCGCTTCCCTAGGATGCAGAGGATATTACAGCGCAGTGTATGACTGTGGTGACGTTGACGTCCCCTTGTTGGGGTCTGGCTACTGGTAGCTGACGTTCAATGCAAAACCCGGGATCGAGAACTGTGCGCTCCAGGTGTCGCCCGGCAGGATCGGCCAGGCGTCGGTCCAGGTGCCGGTGGTGATCACGTCGCCGGGCGACAGGTCGGGCGCGCCGGGGCATCGGCGCAGCTCGGCCAGGAAGTAGTGCAGGGCACGCAGCGGGCTGTCGAGCACGTTGCTGCCGCGGCCGTGGTCGATGATGACGTCGCCCTTGTGCAGCGTGACCTCGGCATTGCCCAGCAGCGCGTTCAAGGCGTCGGCGCTGCTGGCGACCTCACGCAGCGGCAGCTTGCGGCCGATGAGCAAGCGCGCATGCAGGCCGCTGTCGGCGGCGGTGTCGGGTGCTGCGAACTTCCAGTCGGGCATGTGCGACTGCACCACCTCGAAGCCGGGCGCGATCCAGTCGATGGCGTCGAACAGCTGCTCCAGCGTGGCGTTGGCCGGCGGCGTGGCGCGCATGCCGAACACGGTTTCGGGTTCGATGCGTGGCTGGCAGGTGTTGGCAATCGAGACCACGCCTTCGCCGTCGCAATGGGTCACAGTGGTGTCCCACACCGTGCCCCAGATCGGCGCGAACACGCCATAGCGCGGCCAGATGGTGCGGTTGGTGAAACCGATCTTGAAACCCTTGGGAACTTCGCCGCGGGCGATGCGCAATGCGCGAACTTGCAGGGCGCGCTGGTAGGCGCTGGGCATGTCGGTGAAGCCGGAGCTGGGGGTGGTCCAGGCTTGGCCGCTGTCGATGTGCTGGAGCAGGAGGTTGGGGGTCATGCGGGTGTCCTATTGCGCCAGCTCTACCAGCAGTTCCGGATGCCGGCTGATCAGCTTGAGCAAGCTCTGGGCTGCGCCGCTGGGCTTCTTGCGTCCTTGTTCCCACTCTTGCAAAGTGCGCAAGGAGACGCCGGTAGCACGTGCAAAGTCCGCCTGTGACATGCCGGCTGTCGCACGGGCGGATAGCAACTGCCACTGCGGGCCCGTCAGTACCTCCTGCCGCTGCAGGGTGCCGTCGGCCAGCGAAACGGTCCGGCGAACACTGCCATTTTTCAGCGTCTGGAAAGTGGTCTTGCGCGCCCAGCGTTCGTCTGCCATCTCCTGCACGGCCGCCAGGAGCTCCTGCCCGATGCTTCGACCGGCGTCGCGACGTTTGAGTTGTGCTTCAGTCAGCATGGACTATTGGAACTCCGCGTAGTCTTCGTCGCTGAGATAGTCGTGGACCATCCTTGAGAACAACGTGGATTCGATGAACTCGAAGCGCACTGGATGATTGTACGCTCTAGACGTATATTTGGCTTGGGCGCTGGGCCAGCTTTGGCCGGGCCCCGAACACTCGGGCTTCCGGGTTCGCGATGCCTCGTAGCTGAAGGCCCCGTGGGATCGGGCGCCAATGCCGCTACACCCCCCCGATTGCTGCAAAAAGAGTAGCTATTTGTGCTTTATCTATGAGCCTTCTGGCTAGTTTCCCAAGTGAACACGCGGAAAGATTCGAGTCAAACAGGTTCGTATGGTGACGCTGGTGGATATCTGTCGAAAATACCGACATATAGGACATGCCCCCGGCCATGACTGACGAGCGTGGCCTCCCACATGATCAGCCCCGCCGACCCCATTTCCCCATCACCGACTAGCCAGCAACTGCATCGCTACCTGCCGCACCTTGCCCTCGCGCTGCACTGAGAGTTTGACGGTCTCGCCCACCTTGAAGTCGTCCAGCGCGGCCAGCAGGGTGCCCACGCTGCTCACGGGCTTGCCTTCCACTGCCAGGATGATGTCGCCGGCCGTGATGTCGCCGTTGCGCGCCATGGTCACGCCCTTCAGGCCGGCCGCGGCAGCGCTGGAGCCCTGCGGCACACCCAGCACCACCACGCCGGGCGTCTTCAGCTGGGCGGTAAAGCGCCGGTTCAGGTCTTCGTCCAGCTCGATGCCCAGGCCGGGCCGAACATACTTGCCGTGACGGATGATCTGCGGCACCACCCGGTTGACCGTGTCTGCCGGCACGGCAAAGCCGATGCCCGCGTTGGCGCCGCTGGGGCTGTAGATGGCGGTGTTGATGCCTATCAGGCGCCCGGCAGAATCCAGCAGCGGGCCGCCGGAGTTGCCGGGGTTGATGGCGGCGTCGGTCTGTATCAGATGGTCCACCACGCTGCCGTTGTCGCGGGGCAGGGAGCGGTTCAGCGCCGAGATGATGCCGCTGGTCAGTGTCCAGTCCAGCCCGAAGGGGTTGCCGATGGCGTACACCCGCTGCCCAACCTTCAGGTCGTGGCTGCTGCCCAGCGGCACCGGTGTGGCGTGCTTCTGGCCGGTGCCGATGCGCAGCACGGCGATGTCGTGTGCCGGGCTTGCTCCGACAAGGCTGGCCTTGTAGTCGCTGCCATTGGCCAGCTTCACCGTGGCGTCGCTGGCGCCCTCGATCACGTGGTAGTTGGTGACGACGATGCCCGCGTCGTCCCAGATGAAGCCCGAGCCGCTGCCGCGCGGCACCGAGAACACGTTGCGCGACCAGAGGTCCCGCACCTGGCCGCGCGTGGTGATGTACACCACGGAATCGCGGGCCCGCTCAAACAGGCCGATGGTGGCCTTCTCGTCCGCGTTCAGCTCGCCGCGGGGCGTGATGGCGCGTGGCGTTGCTTCCTTGGTGTCGGCCGCCAGCGCGGGCAGCGCCAGCAGCAGTCCGGCGCACAGCGCCAGGCGGGTGGCGGTGGTGCTGGCGCATAGCAGGTTTCGGTGCATGGAAATGACTTCACGTATGGCGGATGGCGGTCGGCTCGATGCCGAACATGCGCTTGTGGGTGCGGCTCAAGTGGGCCGAATCGGCAAAGCCGGCTTCGT
>JANMKM010000151.1:0-6595 GCA_031372035.1 Rhodoferax sp.
CCCTAGTTTCTGCCGCCCAGACTCCTAGCCGCCGTTTCCTGCGTCAATCTGTCTCCTCCGGCGTCGCGATCACTTGGCGGATGGTGTCCATAGCAAATCCGCGCGACAGCAGAAAGCGTATTTGCCTGTTCCGTTCAGCAAGGCTGAAGCCATGACCAGCCAAGCCGGGAGCCTCAGCTATTCCATACTTCTTGCGCCACACCTGCTGCGCCCGGGCGAGGTCCGTCGCTCGCAGGGCGCTGACCGCCTGCGTGATGGCCTGTGATTCCAGGCCACGCGCTTGTAGTTCCTGCCGGATCCTGGCACTTCCCTGCTTGGCCGCGCGGCGATGGATCACGGACTCCAGAACCCTGGTGTCGCTGATGAATCCCTTGGTTTGCAAATCATCCAACACCAACGCCAACGACCCTGGGTGCTGTTCGAACGGCAGCAACTTGCGCTCCAGTTCCAGCCGCGAATGTTCTCGGGTGCTCAACAAGCGCAGCGCCCGGCCTTTGAGATCCTTGCCAGGGTGCGTTGTTGCCCTGGCTTCGAGCGAGGCCACGCTCTTGTCCTGCTGAGCCAACTGTCGCCAACGCATCAAGGTTATGCACTGGCCCTGGTGGGGTTCTTCGGCTTGTCGGTACCATCCAGTGCCGCAGGAAGCAAGGCGATGCCAAGCGACTCGCGCACCTTGTTCTCGATCTCCCGCGCCAGTTCCGGGTTCTCACGCAGAAATTCGCGTGCATTGTCACGTCCCTGTCCGATCTTTTCGCCGTTGTAGGCATACCATGCGCCCGACTTGTCCAGGATCTGCGCACTCACGCCCATGTCGATGATTTCGCCTTGCCGGCTGATGCCTTCGCCAAAGAGAATGTCAAATTCTGCGGTTTTGAATGGAGGAGCGACCTTGTTCTTGACCACATTGACCTTGGTTTCATTGCCAATGGCATCGTCACCCCTCTTGATGGTTCCGGTGCGACGGATATCAAGGCGCACCGATGCGTAAAACTTGAGCGCGTTGCCACCAGTGGTGGTCTCCGGGCTACCAAACATGACGCCAATCTTCATCCGGATCTGGTTGATGAAAATCACCATGCAGTTGGTCTTCTTGATATGGGCGGTCAGTTTGCGCAAGGCCTGGCTCATCAGTCGCGCTTGCAGCCCGGGCAATGAATCTCCCATCTCTCCTTCGAGCTCGGCCTTGGGCGTCAGCGCCGCAACCGAATCGACCACGATCAAGTCAACCGCTCCAGATCGCACCAATGAGTCCACGATTTCAAGCGCTTGCTCACCGGTGTCAGGCTGGCTGATCAGCAGATCCTGCAAATTGACACCCAGCTTCTGCGCATACTGGATGTCGAGCGCATGCTCCGCATCGACAAATGCACACTGGCCACCGGTTTTCTGCATTTCAGCGATGGCCTGGAGCGTCAACGTGGTCTTGCCAGAAGATTCCGGCCCGTAAATCTCGATCACACGACCGCGCGGCAAGCCACCCACACCCAAGGCGATGTCGAGTCCAAGTGAGCCGGTGGACACAACCTGGATGTCCTCGATCACCTCACCCTCACCCAGTCGCATGATGGTGCCCTTGCCAAACTGTTTTTCAATTTGTGCAAGCGCAACTTGCAGCGCCTTGGCGCGTTCGTTGCTCGTGACGCTCATGCCCTTGACTGCTGTGTCCATGAATATCTCCTTGATGGGTAAATGGTTGGATCAAAATCGATCTGTTTTTATCAACAGACTGGATGTATGAACAGCAGTCTAACGCGCCTCATTGGAATAGGTAAACAAGTTTTTTAGTCAATTTAATTTACTATATGCCATGGATAGACCCGTCGTGGATGATCGCTGGCGTCAGACGCACCTGGGCCACCTGATGAATTCGGCACTGCGCCGCTTTGATGCCCGCGTGCTGACGCTGATGTCGCAAAACGTGGACATGCCGCTGACCCTGGCCCATCTCGCCCAACGCGGCCGGCTGGCCGCCTCGCACATCCACATCACCCGCCATCTGGAGCTCAACGGCTCCAGACTGACCGAGCTCGCCGCCAAGGCCTTCATGACCAAGCAGGCCATGGGCAAGCTGGTCGATCAGTGCGAAGCCTGGGACTTGGTTCAGCGGCGCAGCGACGGCAGAGATGGCAGGGCCAAACGCGTCATGTTCACCGACACCGGCCTGCTCTGGCTTGGCGCTTTCCGCGAAGCTATAGCCCAAGCCGAGGCCGAATTGGCATCCGCAGTCGGCCAAGAGGTTGCAACCGTGATTGCACTGGGCCTGGAAACCTATGCCACATGAGCCACCACGCTGATCCACAGATGAATACTGTGGCGCATTGCGAACGGCCTGCCTCCTGCGCACCATAGAATGACCAAAGAACCGTGGCACCTTCGGAACAACCACGCAGAAGGAGACAAGAATGCGCATCTTGATTGCCGAGGACGACCAGGTCCTGGCCAATGGTCTGCTTCGAACACTGCGCAGCTCCGGCGCGGCCGTGGACCACGTGTCCAATGGCAGTGAAGCCGATGCCGCGCTGCTGACAAATACCGAGTTCGACCTGCTGATACTTGATCTGGGCCTGCCGCGGATGCACGGTCTGGAGGTATTGCGACGCTTGCGCTCGCGCGGCTCGTCGCTGCCCGTGTTGATACTGACTGCGGCCGACAGCGTAGAAGAGCGCGTCAAAGGTCTTGACCTGGGTGCCGACGACTACATGGCCAAACCATTCAGCCTGCAGGAACTGGAAGCCCGGGTGCGGGCTCTCAGCCGGCGTGGAATGGGAACCGCAAGCAGCACCATCCGCCACGGACCGCTGACCTATGACCAGTCCGGCCGGGTGGCAAGTATTGACGGCAAGATGATTGAGCTGTCAGCGCGTGAACTGGGGTTGTTGGAAGTGCTGTTGCAGCGTGCCGGCCGGCTGGTCAGCAAGGACCAGCTGGTCGAACGCCTGTGCGAATGGGGCGAAGAAGTCAGCAACAATGCGATCGAGGTCTACATCCATCGCTTGCGCAAGAAGATCGAAAAGGGGCCGATCAGGATAGCCACTGTGCGCGGACTGGGCTATTGCCTGGAAAAGATTCCGGTCTGAACATGGCTGCGAGTCGGCGTCTTGTTCAGCATCGACACCCGGGGCCGCCGGGTTCGTGAAGCTGTTCCAACGCGAACAGCGCTCGCTCTTTGGCGAGATCCTGGACTGGATGCTGACGCCTTTGCTCCTGCTGTGGCCGATCAGCCTCATGCTCACCTGGCTGGTAGCCCAGGGCATAGCGGGCAAACCGTTTGATCGGGCGCTGGAATACAACGTGGAAGCGTTGGCCCAATTGGTGAAACTCAACAATGGTCGGGTGCAATTCAACCTGCCATTGCCCGCGCGCCAGCTTCTACGCGCTGATGAGACCGACAAGGTGTATTACCAGGTCCTCGGCATGCGCGGCGAGTTTCTCAGCGGCGAGCGGGACCTGCCAGCTCCAGCCGACGACGAAAGCGCCACACCAGGTGAGGTGCGCATCCGGAACGCTGAATTCCATGGCATCGACATAAAGGTTGCTTACACCTGGGTCCGCCTTGATCTGCCAAAGTCCAGGCCAGTACTGATCCAGGTAGCCGAAACCCTGGACAAGCGCTCGGTCCTGGCCACAGAAATCATCAAGGGCGTGATGCTGCCCCAGTTTGTCATCCTGCCGCTGGCCGTGTTGTTGGTCTGGCTGGCTCTGGTACAGGCCATCAAGCCGTTGAACCAGCTCGAGGAACGGATCAGAGCACGCCGGCCGGACGATCTGAGCCCGCTCGAAGTCCAGGCCGTGCCACTGGAAGTTACACCATTGGTTTCTTCGGTCAATGACTTGCTGATGCGTCTGAAAGACTCCATTGCCACCCAGAAGCGTTTTCTGGCCGATGCGGCGCATCAGCTCAAAACGCCACTTGCCGGCCTGCGCATGCAGGCCGACCTGGCCCAACGGGAAGGCGCCGACACCGCCGAACTCAAGCAGTCACTGCGCCACATCGGTCACGCAAGCATCCGCGCCACCCACACTGTCAACCAGTTGCTCGCCCTGGCGCGTGCGGAAAGCAGCGGCGCCGCCATGAGTCGCCAGCCCTGCGACCTGGCAGCGCTGACCATGGAAGTGGTACGCGACTGCGTACCACGGGCACTGGAAAAACACATCGACCTTGGCTACGAGGGCGCCCAGCCAGGATCCCGCGGCGTCAGCCTCAATGGCAACCCAACCCTGATCAAGGAACTGATCCGCAACCTGCTGGATAACGCCATCAACTACACGCCATCGAGTGCTGACGCGCCAGGCGTCATCACGGCGCGCGTGTTGGCCGATCCCTTTGGCAAGGTGCTGGTGTTGCAGGTCGAGGACTCCGGCCCCGGCATTGCCAGTTCGGAACGTCCCCTGGTCTTTCAACCGTTCTACCGTGTCCTTGGCACTGAGGCAGACGGCTCCGGCCTGGGCTTGCCAATCGTTCTAGAGATTGCCCGCCAGCACAGCGCGACCGTAAGCATCGAAGATACGCGTCCCGGACAGACTCCGCCTGGAGCCCGATTCACTACCCGCTTTGTCACAGAGCCCGAAGCCGTCCATTCCTAGGCTCGGGCACAAAAGCTCCTAACGGCAAGGGCGCACTGGCTTGCCCGCAAGTGCCTCCCTAAGCTCCTCCAGCCGCTGCCGCATCACGTCGTCCGCCAGCGTGATCTTGAGCTGTGCCCCGCGCACTTCCTCGCGCTCCAGCAGTACCCGTGCGGTCCGTACTCCGCGCCTGCTCAGGTTGGCCAACTCTGCTGTTGCTGCCTCCTGTGTCGCAAAGCCCCCCAGGGACAAACCAAACTCCAGTGCCGGGTTGCCCAGAGGTTCAAATCTGAGGTTGAGTGAAGCCAACTCTGATCGCTTCTTGGCTAGCGCCTCGGCACTTGGGTACTTGCCCATGTAGACAATCCAGCGCGCGGGCTCAAACGCAGGGTCCAGCTGCCAGGCACCTGCAGGCAGCACTGCGACCAGTGCCTGGCGCAAGCGTTGCGCCTGGACATCATCGAACAGCCCGGCCTGCAGGCATTCCGGCGGCTTGCCGGCTTGGGCCATCGGCATCTCGGCCCGTCGCGCTTCGTCCGGGGTCAACACACGCACATCCTGAGGACGAATCTGTTGCGCCAGGCGTTGCGGCTCGCCTTGCACCACCGGCGACCAGCCATAGGCTCGCAACAGGCCCTGGGCCCACGCGAAATAGGCCGCGTTGAGCAATACCAAGGTCAAGACCAGGAGTCGCAGCATGAACTTGAAGGCCTATTCGGGAGATACATCACCGGCTGGTCGCACACGCACTTCGGTACTGGTGATGCGGCGCTGGCCCGCCACAGTATGCACCAGCAGGGCACCGCCTTGATCCACGCCCATGGCCCGACCGTTGCCGCCATCGCTGAGTGTGACTTCGCATCCCGCAAGCACATCCAGCGCGTGGAATTGCGTTTGCAAAGGAGCGAACCCGTCCTTGGCAAAAGTCTGGATGGCATGGGCCAACGGCGACAACAGTCGCTGCAGCGCTCCTGCAGCATCAATGCCAGGAAGCAGTTCGCCAAGCCACGCCGCCGGAGTAGCCAATCCCTCGCTGGAAACCGGTCCGATATTGATGCCCACACCGATCACGGCATAGCGTACATCTGAAAAGCTGGCCGTCTCGATCAGGATACCGGCCAGTTTGCGTTGCCCAAGCCAGACGTCGTTAGGCCATTTCAGGCGCAGTCTGGGACTCAGTGACTGCGCCACAGCAATGCCCACTGCCAACGACAGACCCGACCAGTCAGCGGGTGCCAACGGCAAACCCAGGGAAAAGGTCAGGGCTGCGCCATCCGATTGCCAACTCCGTCCCAGCCGCCCCCGACCTGCCGTCTGGCGCTCTGCCACCAGCAATACCGGATCGACCAGACCCAGACGGGCCCGACGCATCAATTCCGAGTTGGTCGAATCGATCTCGGGCAGCACCTGGATCGAGAATCCCGGCCACAGAGACCGAATCCCGACTTCAAGAGATGAGGTTGGCCAGATCATGGCTTTGCCTGTCCAGGCACGACAACCGTAATGGAAAAGGAATCAGCGTCGCGACTTGGGCGCCAGCAGGGTACCGCGACAGGTCTTGGCACCACACCAGCAGGGATACTCTGCCTTGAGCTGGGGCGTATAGCGCTCGTCAATGATCAGCCCGTAATCGTAATTGAGCTCCTCGCCTGCCCGGATGTTGCGCAAGGCCTTGATGAAAACTCTGCCCTCCACCTCATCGGCCTCGCAGTTGGGTGCACAGGCATGGTTGATCCAGCGTGACGAGTTGCCGCCATACAGGGCATCGATCACGGTCTTTTCATCGATGTGAAAATAAAAGGTGTGGTTCGGGTCTGCGGGATCATGCGGATGGCGGCGCTGCGCTTCTTTCCAGCTGATGACTTCACCAATGTATTCAATGACGGATTCACCCTCGGCAATATCCTGCAGAGCGAATACGCCTTTGCCATGGACTCCGGAGCGACGGGTTTGGATGCGGCGATAACCCCCCGTTTCGATTTTCTTGGGCACAGCTGAAAAATTTGTTAATGTGAACTCGTATGGGCGCGCA
>JANMKM010000409.1:0-60608 GCA_031372035.1 Rhodoferax sp.
AGACACCTTCGCCTACGCCGGTGGCGTGAAGGGTTTCGTGCAGTACGTCAACACCGGCAAGAAGGTGCTGCACCCGACCATCTTCGGCGCCATCGGCGAGAAGATGAGCGAACAGGGCACGACCATCACCACCGACGTGGCGATGCAATGGAACGATGGCTACAGCGAGAACGTGCTGTGCTTCACCAACAACATTCCGCAGCGTGACGGCGGGACCCACCTGACCGGCTTGCGCGCGGCGATGACGCGGGTCATCAACAAGTACATCGAGGACAGCGAGCTCGCCAAGAAGGCCAAGGTCGAAGTCACCGGCGACGACATGCGCGAGGGCCTCACCTGCGTGCTGAGCGTGAAGGTGCCCGAGCCCAAGTTCTCCAGCCAGACCAAGGACAAGCTCGTTTCGAGCGAAGTGCGCGGCCCGATTGAAGACGTGGTGGCCAACAAGCTGAACGACTACCTGCAGGAGCGGCCCAACGACGCCAAGATCATCGTCGGCAAGATCATCGAGGCAGCCCGCGCCCGAGAGGCCGCACGCAAGGCGCGTGACATGACGCGGCGCAAGGGCGTGCTCGACGGCATGGGCCTGCCGGGCAAGCTGGCAGACTGCCAGGAGAAGGACCCGGCGCTGTGCGAGATCTACATCGTGGAGGGCGACTCCGCCGGTGGTTCGGCCAAGCAGGGCCGGGACCGCAAGTTCCAGGCGATCCTGCCCCTGCGCGGCAAGATTCTGAATGTGGAGAAGGCGCGCTACGAAAAGCTGCTGACCAGCAATGAAATCCTGACCTTGATCACGGCCCTGGGCACCGGCATCGGCAAGGCCGGCGGCAGCACCGGCAACGACGACTTCAACGTTGCCAAGCTGCGCTACCACCGCATCATCATAATGACCGATGCCGACGTGGACGGCGCCCACATCCGCACGCTGTTGCTCACCTTCTTCTACCGCCAGATGCCCGAACTGGTGGAGCGCGGTCACATCTATATTGCCCAGCCGCCGCTGTACAAAGTGAAGGCCGGCAAGGAAGAGCTGTACCTGAAGGATGCCGGGGCTCTGGACAGTTTTCTCACCCGCATTGCGCTGGTGAACGCCGCCGTGCACACCGGTGGCGAGGCCGGTAGCGTGATTGCCGGCGACACCCTGGCCGAACTGGCGCGCAAGCACCAGATTGCCCAGGCCGTGATCGCCCGTCTGAAGAACTTCATGGACGCCGAAGCCCTGCGCTCCGTGGCCGACGGGGTGGCGCTGAACCTGGACACCGTGGCCGACGCCGAAGTGTCTGCCGCCGCACTGCAGGCCCGGCTGCCGGACGCCGAGGTCAGTGGCGAGTTTGACATGCGCACCGACAAGCCCATTTTGCGCATCAGCCGCCGGCACCACGGCAATGTGAAGAGCAGCGTGCTGACACAGGACTTTGTCCACGGTGCCGACTACGCCGCCCTGGCCGAAGCCGCCAACACCTTCAAGGGGTTGTTGAGCGATGGCGCACGCGTGACCCGCGGCGAGGGCGAGCGCATGAAAGAAGAGCGCGTGGGTGACTTCCGCCAGGCCATGGCCTGGCTATTGGCACAGGCCGAAGGCGCCACCGCGCGCCAGCGCTACAAGGGCCTGGGCGAAATGAACCCGATGCAGCTGTGGGAAACCACTATGGACCCCACCGTGCGTCGGCTGCTGAAGGTACAGATTGACGACGCCATCGAAGCCGACCGCGTGTTCACCATGCTGATGGGTGACGAGGTGGAGCCGAGGCGCGAGTTCATCGAAACCAATGCGCTGCGGGCGGGGAATATCGACGTTTGATGGCTTGTGGGCGCAAGCCCCGTTTCAGGAGCATTTCATGGGCATGTTGAGCTTTTTCAAAGAGGCTGGTGAGAAGTTGTTCGGCCACAAGGAGACCGAGGCCGCAGCAGCACAAGCGCAAGCCGCGCCCAGCGATGCAGACCTGCAGGCCGCCTCCGCTTCGGCCAACCTGAAGGCCGGCGCAGCCATCGAGGCCTACATTGCCACCCAGTCCCTGGAAGCCGGTGGCTTGACAGTGGAGTTCGACGGCGCGTCAGCCACCGCCACTGTTTCCGGGGTGGCTGCAGACCAGGCCACCAAGGAGAAGATCTTGCTGTGCTGCGGCAACGTGCATGGCGTGGCCCAGGTGAACGACATGATGTCCGTGTCGGAACCCGCGGACGAGTCGCAGTTCCACACTGTTGTCCGGGGTGACACGCTGTCGGCTATTGCGAAGAAGTACTACAACAACGCCAACCAGTACATGAAGATCTTCGAGGCCAACAAGCCGATGCTGTCGAACCCCGACAAGATCTATCCGGGGCAGTTGCTGCGCATCCCTGTTTGAGTTTTGGCTGGCAGGTTCAAGCCAGCTGGCGGATGGGTATGCGGTCGTGCGCCTTCTGGCAAAGAGGCGCGCAAAAAATCTCGCAAATGCCCCCGTCCGTTGAGGCTGTCTTCATTGGGGAACAGCGGCGTTTTCAATCTCGCATTTGAACGCACAATAGTTTCAGCAATTTGGGCATGCGCAACAGTTCGAACCAAGCCAGGCGATTCCTTGCCTCATTCCCCCTGCAGCATCTCCAGCAACCCCGCATTCACAAACATCTTCTCCCTTCCCAATCGGTGCTCCACCAGCAGGCCAACCGCGGCCAGCTGCTTCAGATACACGCTGGCCGTTTGGCGGTGCGCCAAATCGGCCTCCACCAGGTGGCCGATGCGGCTGCAGGGGTGGGTGAAGATCAGCTCGGCCAGCGACGGGCTATAAATCTGCGGTGCTTCGGCGCGCATGCGCTCGGCAGTGCTGCGCATCAGCGTGTGCAGGTCCGCGATGATGCGCGTGGTGCGACTTGCGCTGTCGCGCACGGCGCCGAGCATGGCCAGCACCCAAGGCTCCCAGGCGCGCTCACTGGTCACGGCCAGCAAGGCGCCGTTGTATGCCGCCTGGTTGCGTGGCAGATGGCGGCTGAAGTCGAGCAAGGGCAGATCCAACAACCCCTGCTCCACCAGGCTCAGCAGGCTGAGCAAGCGGCCGATGCGGCCGTTGGCTTCGGCAAAGGGCTGAATGGCGGCGAACTGGTAGTGGCCGATGGCCATACGCACCAGCGGGTCCAGCGCCGCGCTGTCGCGCGAACCGCCGTGCATGAAGGCGTCCCAGTTGCCCAGCTTGGCGCGCAGCAGGGCAACTCCTTGCGGTGGGGTGTAGCCAGCGGTTGTGCCGTTGACGGCGCCGGTGCGCACGTCCACGTCTTCGCCCAGCAGCAGCCGGTAGATGCGAACCGGTGTGCTGCTGTTCAGGGGCCGGGCCTGGACCCATTTGAGCGCCTGCCACAGGGCCAGGCGGCACTGCAGGGCTTCGCTGGTGGCGGGGTCGGGGTCCATCTCCTTGGCGCCATCGCACAGAAACAGCTGCTCGGGCAGGACGCTGATGCCGTCCAGCGCGCAGCTGGCCCGGGCCTCCAGCAGCGGGATGGTGTTGAGCAACACGCGCTGTGGCACCCGCGCGGTGCTGGCCTTGAGTTCGGCCATGGCTGCGCGGGCCTCGATGCAGGCCTTGAGTACGGCACGGGTTTCAATGTCACCAGGCGGCGGCAGGTCGGGCAGGGTGTTGTGGGGTTTCAGCGGGTTGAAGGCCATGGTTTGCTGTGGGGTTCGTTGAATACGGCGGCCGGGTTTGCAGCCGCACGCCGCATCTTGCTACAACATGTCGAGAAAATCCACCGGGATCGACATGTATGCCAGCCACCGCGGATTCAAGGCCCAGTACTCATATTTTTGGCTGCTTTTCGTTGGTAAAACAAGCCGAAAATCGCATGGACAAGGCACAGAGCGCTACTGAATAGATAGCAATCCGGCTGCAGAACCGTGCCCGGACAACGACCAAGGGGCCGGTGGAGCGACTAAACCGTCGCCTCAGCGGCCCCTTGTTGTGCCGTGGCCGGGGTGTATCAACCCTTGCAGGAGCCCGGCAGATACTTGGCCGGCATGTCGGTGCCGTCCGTGCCATTGCCGCAACGCCAGGCGGAAACGGCCTTGGTGCCGTCGTTCACAGTGACCAGCGCGCCGTTGATCAGCGGGGCCAGAGACACCTTCTTGCCATCGATGGCGGTGTCGCCAAAGCCGGTGGCGGTGACCACGATCTGGCCGATACTGGTGGTGTTGACCACGGACACATACTTGCTGCCTGAGCCGGCCGTGACCTGCTCACAGCCCCAGCCGTTGGCTGCCACCGACAGCGCTGTGCTGGACGCCGTCTGGATGGCTTCGCTGATGGTGGTTCGGCAGGCCGAGGCCGCCAGAATCACTTCCGACATCTTGGCCTTCTTGGTGTAGTCCGAATACGCCGGCAGCGCCACCGCCGCCAGGATGCCGATGATCGCTACCACGATCATCAATTCGATGAGGGTAAAGCCCTGTTGCATGGATCGTTTCATATCAGTTCCTTTGTGGGTGTGCCGACCACGACGGCCGGTGTGCTGGGTAGCGCAAGTCGCGCAATCTAGAAGATAGCCTGAAATGCCTGTGAATATTTTACGTATTTTCAGTTTTATGCATTTTTGATGCATCCTACTGAGGTCCGTCCGCCCGAATGCGCTGCCACGCCAATGGAGCGGCCCTGCAGCCAGGCCTCCAGCGCAGCGGCCGGCGTCGGTTTGACGAGCAGGAAGCCCTGCAGCCCGTCACAGCGGGCTTGGCGCAGCAGCTTGCGCCCTACCGGCAGGCGTTCGACGAAACGTGTGAACAATCCCAACAGGCATCCCATTTTTTGAAGATTGCTACGCAATTGCTGTGCCATTGCTGAGGGGATATGAACCGCAAAATCAAGCCGTTGAATGGAACTGATGGCTGGTTCGCGGGTGGACCCGGCGCTACACTGACTGCCCCCTACCGCGCTTGAAACGGACGTGTCATGAGCACCCATGCCCACACCCCCGCTGTTCCCTTGTCCACGCAGGATAGCACGCGTATCGACGACACCCGCATCGGTGCGGTGCGGCCACTGATCACGCCGGCGCTGCTGCAGGAGTGGCTGCCGGTGCCGCCGGCCGCGCTGGCCCTGGTGGAGGACAGCCGCAGGGCGATAGCGCGGGTATTGCACGGCCAGGACGACCGGCTGGTGGTGGTGGTGGGCCCGTGCTCTATTCACGATCATGAACAGGCCATGGCCTACGCCCGGCATCTGAAGGTGCAGGCCGACGCCCTGGCTGAAGACCTGCTGGTGGTGATGCGGGTCTACTTCGAGAAGCCGCGGACCACCGTGGGCTGGAAGGGCTATATCAACGACCCGCACCTGGACGGCAGCTTTGCCATCAACGAAGGACTGGAGATGGCGCGCAGCCTGCTGCTGGACGTGCTGGAGGTGGGCCTGCCGGTAGGTACCGAGTTTCTGGACTTGCTCAGCCCGCAGTTCATTTCGGACCTGGTGAGCTGGGGTGCGATTGGCGCCCGCACCACCGAGAGCCAGAGCCATCGGCAGCTGGCATCCGGCTTGTCATGCCCGGTGGGCTTCAAGAACGGCACCGATGGTGGCGTGAAGGTGGCGTCGGACGCTATTCTTGCCGCCGGCGCAGCCCATGCCTTCATGGGCATGACCAAGATGGGTCAAGCGGCGGTATTCGAGACCCGCGGCAATGACGCTTGCCATGTCATCCTGCGCGGTGGCAAGCAGCCCAACTATTCGGCGACCGATGTGAACACCACCTGCGCTCTGCTGAAGGCTGCCGGTCTGCGTGAGCAGGTGATGATCGACGTGTCGCACGCCAATAGCAGCAAACAGCACCGCAAGCAGATCGAGGTGGCGCTGGACGTCGCCGCCCAGGTGACAGCGGGAGACAAGCGCATCACGGGCGTGATGATCGAAAGCCATCTGGAAGAGGGCCGCCAGGATATCGTGCCCGGCACGCCGCTGAAATACGGTGTGTCCGTGACGGATGCCTGCATCAGCCTGGCCCAGACCATTCCCGTGCTGCAGGCCCTTGCCGATGGAGTTCGGGCGCGGCGCAAGGGCTGAGCGGGCAGCACGGCGGCGCCGCCGCAATGGCTGTCAGGGTCGGCCGGGCCGGTGCGGCCTTGCAGCGAGCTCTTGCTCCGTATAGTCCATCCCATGAAGCTGTTCTACAGGTCCACGTTGCTGGTGCTCGCGGCCGCGGTGTTCTTCGCCGTCGCCGGCATCGTGGCCACCTGGGCGCCTGACAAGCCGGTAGAAGAACTCAAGCTGCGCTGGGCCCAGCCACCGTCGCAGTTCATTACCGTGGATGGCCTGCAGGTGCACCTGCGTGACGAAGGCCCGCGCGACGACCCGATGCCGATCGTGCTGATCCACGGCACCTCGGCCAGCCTGCACACATGGGAGGGTTGGGCGGCGGCGTTGCGCGGCCAGCGCCGGGTGATCCGCATGGACCTGCCGGGCTTTGCCCTCACCGGGCCGAACGCCAGCGGCGACTACAGCATTGCGGCCTATGTGCGTTTCATGACGGCGCTGCTGGACCAGTTGGGCGTACAGCGCTGCGTACTGGCCGGCAATTCGCTGGGTGGAGAGATTGCCTGGACCACGGCGCTGACACTGCCGCAGCGGGTGCAGCGGCTGGTGCTGGTGGATGCGGGCGGTTATGCGCTGGACGCCGAGATGGCGCCGAGGTCAGTGCCGGTGGGCTTCTACATCGCGCGCACGCCGGGTGCCCGGATGCTGATGGAGTGGGTGCTGCCGCGTGGCCTGGTGGAACGCAGCGTGCGCAACGTGTATGGCGAGCCCGCGCGCGTCACGCCGGAGCTGGTGGACCTGTACGTGGACATGACGCTGCGCGACGGCAATCGGCACGCGTTGGCGCAGCGCATGGACCAGCGCTTTGGCGCGGACGCCGCGCGCATCCGCCAGCTGCAGCTGCCGACACTGATCCTGTGGGGCGGACGGGACCGGCTGCTGGTACCCGAAATGGGTCAGCGCTTTGCCCGTGACATCCGCGGCGCACAGTTGGTGCTGTTCGATGACCTGGGCCATGTGCCGCATGAAGAGGACCCGGTGCGCACCGTGGCCGCGGTGCAGCGCTTCCTGGCTCCGTAGGGAGCTGTCGCGCGCTACCCGACGGCCGCAGCCGGTGGCAATACCGTCGTGCTGGTAGCGCGCTGGCAGCACACCAGTGCCGTAGCCAGCAGCAGCAGACCTACTGCGCGCGGCATCCACAGCCGCACACTGCTGTGCTCTCCCACCCGCCGGCGCAGCTGCACCGCTGCCAGGGCGGCAGCGCCGTGTACCGCGATCTGGGTTGCTGCCGTGATGCTGCCCAACGCCACGGCCTGCGCCAGCATGGAGCGCTCCGGTGTGTGCAGGAAGCCCGGGAACACCGCCTGTATGAAAGCGTAGGCTTTGGGGTTGAGCAGGCAGGTCAGCACAGCGTAGCGGAACACGGCGCTGGAGTGCACCGGTGCGGCAGTGGTGGCGACTTCGGCGGCAGGGCGGGACCGGAGCAGCGCAATGCCCATCCATGCCACGTAAGCTGCGCCCAGCAGCAGCAGCATCCGTGCGGCTTGCGGAAACAGCGTCAGCAGTGCCAGGATGCCGGTACAGGTCACGACCAGATGCACCACACCGCCGCCACGATGCCGGCCACCGCGGCCACGCCACCGCGCGCGCCCGAGGCCACGGTGCTGGCGACCACATACGCCATGTCCATGCCGGGCAGCGCGATGATGCCGAACACCAGCAGGAAGTAGAGCCACAGGTCGGGGGAAGCGGTCATGGAAAGGGCCTCGGTTTGCATTGGCTGGACCTGGGCCGGCCATTTGCGCCCGGTGCAACTGCGGTGTTGATCGCGCTGAGTGCGGCGGCTCGCAGCCAGCAGCGGGTGCGCTTGAGCTACCGCAGCCAGGACAACAAAACAAGCGAACGCACGCTCGATGTCTATGGCCTGGCCTACCGCGGCGCATGGTATGCCGTGGGCTTCTGCCACTTGCGTCAGGATGTGCGTTCGTTCCGGCTGGACCGAATGGTGTCCGTGACGCCGTTGCCGCAGCCCTTTGGCCGGCCGGCCGGCTTTGACGCGCTGGACTTCCTGGTCCGCTCCATGGCCAGCCTGCCGCGGGCCCATGCCATTGAAGTGCTGCTGCACACCGACCTGGACAGCGCCCGCCAGGCGCTGCCGGGTGCCCTGGGCACCTTACATGCCGAGAGGTCGCACACACTGTTGTCGGTGCAGGCCGATGGTCTGGAGTGGTTTGCCCGGGAGCTGGCACGGTTGCCCTTTGGCTTTGCAGTGCGCCGCCCGCTGACGCTGCGCCAGGCGCTGGTACGCCACGCCCGGCAGCTGTTGCTAGCCAGGGGAGCGAGCCTTGTGTGAAAAACTGCCGCTTGCGCCGATGGCTTTGCAAGCAGTTGCAACCGCCCGTAATTACGGGTGCTCGACTCCTACATCCAGAAGCAAAAGCGTCTGATATCGCAAGCCCGGTTGGCGCGTTGCAATGACAGTTCCCGCAACCGCTTTGGTTGCGGTCTGGTAGTCAATGCGTCGGACCAGGACGCAACAAGGAGTGCATCATGAGCAAGCTGATCAATTCCAGGGGTTCCATTGCCACAATTCTTGCCGTTGGCTTGTCGGTGGCTGGTGCGGTTCAGGCGCAGGGCCTGTTGCGCGGCAACCTCGGCGCCACGACCTCCGGCGCTTCGATGATCAGTGGCCAGGGCGCCTTGACGCCGCGGCCGGTCATCAGCGGCGTGTTGTCGGGCGCCGTCTCCGGCAGTGCGAACGGCGCCACAACAGCCAATGGCAGTGTCGGTCCTGTTGGCGTCGTCAATGGCGGCGTCTTTGGCAATGCAACGGGCGGTGTTTCCGGTAGTGGGGCCAGTACAGCGGCGGGCAGCCTGGCTGGTGGCGCTGCAGGCATGGCTGCCATCGGGTCTGCGGGGTCGACCAACGGCACCGCCGATGCTCGCATCGACGCAGATGCCGACGCCAGCGTCGACGCCTCCAGCGTGACAGGTCCCGCCAAACGCGTGGCCACCCGTACCGCGCGGATCGCGCGGGGTGCGGTTTCAGATACCTACCAGGCCGCCGGCAATTCGGCCGTGCAAATGGATTTGCAGGCCGACGTGCGCGGCAATTAAGCCTTGCCGGGTGTGGCATCGGCATTGAATTCCGAACCAACTGCGCCATATGCGGTGTGACGGATATCCGGGGTGCGCGTGCCCCGGCTCCCGTGACAACCCGGGCTTCTCATGGCCATACTGCCGCTGTTCTCCATCTCCCTGTTATTCCATGCCTGGGTTGGCTGGCGCGTAGCACCCGAGCTGGCGGCGATCCCGGGCCTGGACTGGGCTGGCAGCGCGTTCTGGTTGCTAATGGCAATGTTGGCCGCCCTGATGCCTCTGGGTTTCGTGGCCCGGCGACGCAACTTCGGGCGCATGGCGGTTGCGCTGACCTGGGCCGGGTTGTTGGCCCTGGGCCTGTTCTCGTCTCTGTTCGTGCTGACCGTGTTGCGCGATGCTTTTCTGGTGTCGGCTTGGCTGCCGGCTGCGTTGTGGCCGGAGTTGATGGACCTGGACGCGCTGCAACAGTACAGCGCCGCCGCTGTGCCGGTGCTGGGTCTGTTGGCCAGCGTCTGGGGCTTCTGGAATGCCCGGCGAACGGCGCGTGTGATCCGGGTGGACGTGCCGATCGCCAACCTGCCGCTAGCGTTGCATGGCTTTACCGTGGCCCAGATTTCCGATGTGCATGTGGGGCCGACGATCAAGGGCGGCTACCTGCAGCGCATTGTGGACCGGGTCAACACCCTGGGCGTGGACATGGTGGCGATCACTGGTGATCTGGTGGATGGCCGGGTGCCGGAGCTGGCCAGCCACGTGGCACCACTTTCGGCCCTGGTGTCACGCCACGGCACCTTCTTTGTCACCGGCAACCACGAGTACTACTCCGGTGCCCACGCCTGGATCACGGAACTGCGGCGCCTGGGCGTGCAGGTGCTGCTGAACCAGCATGTGGTGCTGCAGCATGGTGCTGCGGCCCAGGCCGGCCAGGCGGATGCCCAGCTGCTGGTGGCCGGTGTGGCCGATTTCAGCGCGCACCACTTTGACGAGGCCCACCGCAGTGACCCGCAGGCCGCTCTGCTGGGAGCCCCGGCGGCGGTGCAGACGCGCCTGCTGCTGGCACACCAGCCGCGCAGTGCCGAGGCGGCACAGAGGGCTGGCTTTGACCTGCAGCTCTCAGGCCATACCCACGGTGGACAGTTCTGGCCCTGGAACCACTTTGTGCGTTTTCAGCAGCCGTTCACTGCCGGCCTGAGCCGGCTGCAGCAGCTTTGGGTCTACACCAACCGCGGCACCGGCTACTGGGGCCCACCCAAACGCTTTTGCGTGCCCTCGGAGATCACCCATCTGCGGCTGGTGCCGGCCTGACAGGCTGGTGGTCCCCTTGCCGCCAGTGGCGCGCCCGACCTGCGCCCTGCAGGCCATGAGCCAAGGCATTGCACAATGCCGCCATGAACAAGTCCATTCGTCATTGGCTGCTGCTGGTGGGCGCTGGTTGTATCGGCGCCAGTGCACTGGCCGAAGGCTTGTGCCCGCCACCGCAGTGGCCGGTCGCCGCCCTGGAACAGTTGCAGCGCGCCCATTTCAAGCTGGACGACGAGGCGGCGCGCCAGGCCTTGGCCCGGGCCCTGTTGCCCTGCCTGGCTGACCCGGACCCGCCTCTGCGCGACGGCCTGGCGTACGAAACCTTGCGCACCTGGATGCGCGGCAAGCAGTTGTCGCAAGCGAGCGTACGTGAGGTTCTGGCGCAGTTGCAACCCAGGCTCGCACCAGAGGCCAGCGATTCCCAAGGTTTTGCCGCGCCCTTTGCGGCTTTGACCCTGGCCGAGGTGGCGCGGGCCGATCGCCTTCAGCCATTCCTGCAGGAAGCAGAGCGCGCTGCGCTGGTGTCGGCAGCGACGCTGTACCTGCGCAACGTCCGGGACTACCGCGGGTTCGTGGCAGGTGAGGGTTGGCGCCACGGCGTGGCCCACGGTGCCGACCTGTTGCTGCAGCTGGCGCTGAACCCGGCCTTGGGTGCGGCACAGCTGGAGCAGATCGTGGCGGCAACGCTGGCGCAGGTGGTGGCAGCCAATGGCCACGCCTATATCCATGGCGAGAGCGAGCGCCTGGTACGGCCGGTGCTGTTTGCGGCGCGCCGCGGCCCGCTGGCCCAGGGCCTGTGGGACGGCTGGCTGCGCCAGTTGGCAAACCCGGCACCGCTGGCCAGCTGGGACCAGGCTTTCAGCTCCAGCGCCGGTCTGGCCCGGGTGCACAATACCCAGGGGTTTCTGCTGGCCCTGTATTTCCAGGTGCAGAACGATCCGAAGCTGCAGCCGCTGCTGGGGCCTGGGGTGCTTCAGGCGCTCAAGGACCTGCCCTGAGCCAGCCGTTGCCATGTCCGCTGGGTGACCGGCCAGAACGGTGTTTGCCAAACCCCGGTCAAACCCGTGGGTGCGCTGCCGTCCAATGCCAGTACGATGGGGGGTCGTGCTGCGGGCGATGGGCATGACACCGTTCGGATGACAGCAATGGGGACTGGCATCGCAAAGCGGATCTGGAGATGTCATGGCGGATCGAACACCTACCGAGCTGGCACGGGAAACCGTGAAGCTCCTGACGGCCAGAAAGCTGGCCCCCACACCGGACAACTACCGATCGATCTATCACGAGATCAACGGCACCACGCCGCTGCCGGCGTTTCCCTATGACGAGCTGATGCAAATCGCCCGCGCGCTGCCGGCCAAGACACCGGGGCAACAGAAGCAGCGCGGCCTGCTGGAATATGCCGTCGGCCAGATGAGCTGGCTAGCCGTGCGCAATGCCTTGACCGCCTATGGTCGCTTCACGCCGCCGCCATCCGGCGAGGTGGCCGCCGCCGCGCCGCGTGCCGCTTCTGCACCGGTGGTGGAACCTGGCCCCGTGGCTGTGCCCCTGGCCAGTGCTGCGGCGCCGGCCCTGACCTTTGACTTCATGGAGCAGATTGCGCGGCTGGTGGAGTACGTCAGCCCGGCGCTGGGTTCTGACGACGCCCGTTTTACCGAGCAGACCCAGGAACTGCTGCGTGCCATTCGCATGCCCGACGGTGATGTGCTGCAGATCAAGCAGCAGCTGGCCACGTTCGGCCACCGGGTGTCGTTTGCCGCCGAAGAACAGGTGGAGATCAAGAAGACGCTGCTGGACCTGCTGCACCTGATCATGCTGAACATCGGGCAGCTCAGCCTGGAAGACCATTGGCTCAAGGGCCAGATCGACGCCCTGATCGAAGCTGCCACGCCACCGATCACCTTGCGCCGGCTCGACGAAGTGGACCGGCGCCTGAAGGACGTGATCTTCAAGCAGGCCGAGGCCAAGAGCCGGGCGCTGGAGGCGCAGGAAGAAATGCGCACCATGCTTGCGACTTTCATCGAGCGGCTGGCACAGGTGAGCGAGGCCACCGGCACATTTCATGAAAAAATGGAGGAGAGCGCCCGTTTGATCGAGCAGGCGCGAACGCTGACCGAAATCACGCCAGTGCTCAAGGAGGTGGTGGGCGCTACCCGCAGCATTGCCCAGGAGACCCGGGGCGCGCGCGACGAGCTGCGCGGCATGCGCGAGAAGGCGGAGCTGACCGACGCCCAGATTGCCAAGCTGCATGTCGAGCTGGACCGCGTCAGCGCCCTGGCGCGGCACGACCCATTGACGGGTGCGCTGAACCGCAAGGGCCTGGACGAGGCGGTGGAGCGCGAGGTCAAGACCTTCAGGCGCAAAGAGACGCCGCTGTGCGTGGCGCTGCTCGACATCGACAACTTCAAGCTTATCAACGACGAACTGGGCCATGCCACAGGTGACGCTGCGCTGGCACATCTGGCCGAAGTGGCGCGCCAGTGCATGCGGCCGCAGGACACGCTGGCGCGCTATGGCGGCGAGGAGTTCGTGATCCTGTTACCGGATACACCGCTGGAGCGGGCAGTGGACGCCATGACCCGGTTGCAACGCGAGCTGACCAAGCGCATTTTCCTGACGGGTGAGGACAAAGTGCTTATCACCTTCAGCGCCGGGGTGGCCCAGCTGGCCAATGACGAGAGCGGTGCCGCGGCGATCAAGCGCGCCGACCAGGCGATGTACCTGGCCAAGCGGGCCGGCAAGAACCGGGTGCTGGGCGTATGACAGTGCACGGGAGCAAGGAGATGGCGCGATGACGGTACTGCTGCTGGGCCTGGTGATCTTTCTGGGTGTGCATTCGGTGCGCATCGTGGCGGACGGGTGGCGCACGCAGACCATTGCGCGCATCGGCGCCGGGCCCTGGAAGGGGCTGTATTCGCTGTTGTCGGTGCTGGGTTTCGGCCTGATGCTGTGGGGCTACAGCCTGGCCCGGGCAGAACCGCTGGTGCTGTGGCAGCCGCCGGTCGGCATGCGGCACCTGGCCGCCTTGCTGGTGCTGCTGGCCTTCATCCTGCTGGCGGCCACCTACGTGCCGGGCAATCTGCTGAAGGCCCGGCTGCACCACCCGATGGTGCTGGCGATCAAGACCTGGGCTCTGGCGCACCTGCTGGCCCATGGCCGGCTGCCGGGCGTGCTGCTGTTTGGCGCATTCCTGGCCTGGGCCGTGCTGAACTTCATTGCGGCGCGCCGGCGAGATCGTGCCGCCAATACCGTTTATCCGCCGGGCCGGATTGGGCCGACGGTAGTGACGGTGCTGGTGGGTGGAGCGGCCTGG
Source organism: Rhodoferax sp. (assembly GCA_031372035.1). Lineage (GTDB taxonomy): Bacteria > Pseudomonadota > Gammaproteobacteria > Burkholderiales > Burkholderiaceae_C > CAISIP01. Next base: position 13,693 of record JANMKM010000409.1, read on the forward strand.
GCGATGTTTGCGTTCTGGTTGCATGGGGCCTGGATCGGCATCCGGCCGCTGGGCTGATCGCAATACGCAGCGACAAGCGTGGGGGCCAGTGAGCGCCGCCGGGCCGCCCCAAGGCGCGAAGACCGCCTCGGGGGGCAGCGCAGTACGCGCAGCGACAAGCGTAGGGGCCAGTAAGTGCCGCGCATAATGACGGCCACACTGCAACCAGGAATCGCCATGCCCCGCCCCATCCTTGATGAGACCCTGATCCACCCGGCGATCCGCGAAAAGATCTCCGGCCACCAAAGCGCCATTGTGCGCGAGGTGCAGGCAGCCGTGGCAACGCATCCGGTGGTGGTGGTCGGTATGGGCATGAACCCGTTCCCGAAGAAGGCTCGCCGTTTGCTGAGCGAAGCCGGCATTGCCTACCACTACCTGGAATACGGCAATTACCTCAACACCTGGCGCCAGCGCAATGCGCTGAAGATGTGGACCGGATGGCCCACCATGCCGATGGTGTTCGTCAAAGGCATGCTGGTTGGCGGAGCCGACGATCTGGCGCGGCTGAACACCAGTGGGGAGCTGAAAAAGATACTGGCCTGAGCCGGGCTGCCGGGTCAGGCCAGTGCTGGCCGGCCCGTGTGGGCCGGTGTGCTTGCGAGGCTCAATGCATGCCGGGTCCGCCGTGCATCCGGCCCATGCCGTGCATGCGCCGCTCCTGCATGCGCTTGTGTTCAATGTCAAACACCTTCTGCTGTTCAGGCGACAGCACTGCATAGAACGACTTCACGGCCGCGCCCATGCGGTCCATCTCGGCCGACATCTTGGTGTGTCGCTCGGTGCGCAGGGCGCGCATCCGGTCCATGCGTTCCGGCGTGCTGAGCTTGTCCATTTCGGCGCGCATCTTCTCGCGCTCCTCGGGGCTGCGGCGCATGCCCATAGCCACTGGCGGGCGCATGGAGCCGGTGAAGGCGGTCCAGGCCGACTCCTGGGCTGGTGTGATGCGCAGCAGCACCTTCAGGTCGGCCATGTGCTTGGCGACGCGTTGCTGCATGCGCTCCTGCATCTTGGCCGGATCGCCGTGCTGCATGCCGTGGCCCGGCGGCGGTGCCGGTGGAGCGGGTTGGGCCGTTGCGGCAAATCCGATGCAGGCCAGCAGGCTGGCGGCGGCCACGCGTTTGATACTGTGTTTCATGGTTGCTTCCTTTCAAGGAGAAGAAGCCTGCGCCGGAAATGGCCTTCAGGGTGAAGACAAGTGTGGGCTGGCAGTGTATCGCCCGGATTGCGCCAGCACATCGTTTTGTAAAGTTCAGGCCAAGGTGCCTCGGTTGTAGTCTTCCACGGCCTGGATCAGCTCGGCGCGGGTGTTCATGACGAAGGGGCCGTACTGGGCGATGGGTTCGCGCAGTGGTTTGCCGGCGACCAGCAGCGCGCGTGCGTTGTCGCTGGCGCGCATGCGCACGCCGTCGCCCTGGTTTGCCAACAGAGCCATGCGCTGGCGCGGTACACCGGTAGCCGCGCCGTTGGCGTCCAGCACATTGACGCTGCCGCGGTAGACGTAGATGAAGGCGTTGTGATCCGGTGGCAGTGGCTGCCCGAAGCTGGCCGCGCCGTCGGGGAAATGCAGGTCCAGGTACAGGGGTTCGGTGTCTTCGCGCTGCATGGCGCCAGCCGTGCCGTGGCTGGTACCGGCAATCACGCGCAGCAGCACGCCCTGGTCGGTGGTCAGCTCTGGAATCTCGTTGCTCTGAATATCGCGGTACCAGGGCGGGCACATCTTGCTCTTGCCGGGCAGGTTGAGCCAGAGCTGAAAGCCCTCCATCACGCCCTGCTCCTGCTCCGGCATTTCGCTGTGGATCACGCCGCGCCCGGCCGTCATCCACTGCACGCCACCGTTGGAGATCAGGCCCTCGTGGCCGGCGCTGTCGCGGTGCCGCATGCGGCCCGAGAGCATATAGCTCACGGTCTCGAAGCCGCGGTGTGGGTGGCTGGGAAAGCCGGCGCCGTAGTCCTTCGGGTCGTCGCTGGCGAAGCTGTCGAGCATCAGGAAGGGGTCCAGACGCTGCTGCAGGTCCTGCGTCAGAACCCGCGTGAGCTTGACGCCGGCACCGTCGCTGGTGGGTTGGCCAACGACGATGCGCTCGACAGCCCGCGGGTTGTGGACTGCGGAGCTGTTCATGGCCGGATTACAGCACTTCGGCGACGGCCTCGGTCACCATCTGGTCCAACGCCGGGTAGTCGGTATAGCCCTGTTCCTGGCCGCCGTAGAACGTGGTGCGGTCCGGGGCATTGAGTGCTGAGCCGTCGCGTAGCCGGCGCACCAGGTCCGGGTTGGCAATGAACAGCTTGCCGAAGGCAACCAGGTCGGCGCCGTCGTGCACGGCCTGATCTGCCAGGGTCCGGTCGTAGCCGTTGTTCACCATCCAGGCTGCGCTGCCACCTGCATTGCGGAACGCGCTCTTGAGTGCCGGGTAGTCAAAGGGCCGGTCGGGCAGATCCCGGAGCCCGCCAGTGGCGCCTTCAATGATGTGCAGGTAGGCCAGGCCCAGTGGCGCGAGCTGGCGCACCAAGTACTCAAACAGCGGTTGCGGCTCGGCGTCAAGAACGTCGTTGGCGGGTGTGACCGGTGACAGGCGCAGGCCTACGCGGTCGGCGCCGATCTCGGCGCAGATGACCTGCATGACCTCCAGCAGCAGCCGGATACGGTTCTCGATGCTGCCACCATAGGCGTCGCTGCGCTGGTTCGAACCACGCTTGAGGAACTGGTCCAGCAGGTAGCCGTTGGCACCGTGGACCTCCAAGCCGTCGAAACCGGCAGCGATGGCCGCGCACGCGGCGAGCCGGTAGTCGTTCACGATGCCGGGCAGCTCGGACAGCTCCAGAGCCCTTGGCGCCGATGTTTCCACGAAAGTAGGCACTCCCTGTTCGATGAGCACGGTCTTGGTCTTGGCGGTGATGGCGGAGGGAGCCACTGGGGCCTGGCCACCGGGCTGCAGGCTGGTGTGTGATACCCGGCCCACGTGCCAGAGCTGGACCACGATCTTGCCGCCCTGGGCATGGACGGCATCGGTGATGCGGCGCCAACCGGCAATGTGTTCAGGTGCATACAGGCCCGGCACGTCGGCATAACCCTGACCCTGGTGGCTGATGGCGGTGGCCTCCGTGATCAGCAACCCGGCGCTGGCACGCTGGCTGTAGTAGGTGGCCATCAGCGGCGTCGGCACGGCGCCGGGCGCGCGGTTGCGCGTCAGCGGTGCCATGACGATGCGGTTGGAAAGGTGCAAGGCGCCGGCGCGCACGGGGTCAAACAATGTGGGCATGGGGGGCATCAGCACACTACTTCAGCAAACCTTCGGCGCGCATGGCTTCCTGCACTGCGGGCCGTGCCAACATCCGCTCGCGGAATGCGCCCAGGTTGCTCAAGCCCGAGATGTCGATACCCACGCGTGGCGCCCAATTGCTGACAGTGAACAGGTAGCCATCGGCCACTGTGAAACTGTCACCCATCAGGTACTGCTTTCCGGCAAGTTGGCCGTCCACCCACTGCAGGCGAGAGCTCAGGCGGTCCTTGACGACAGTCTTGTATTCTTCCGGCGTGGCCGGATTGAACAGGGGGCTGAAGCCTTTGTGCAACTCGGTGCCGACGAAGGTCAGCCAGGATTGCATCTTGTAGCGCGCCAGTGTGCCGTTGGCCGGCGCCAAGCTCTTGGCCGGAACCTGGTCAGCGATGTATTGCACGATGGCAGGGCCTTCCGTGAGGCGGGTGCCATCATCGAGTTCCAGCAGCGGCACGTAGCCCAGCGGATTGATGGTGTAGTAGTCAGTGCCGTCTGCCAGGGCGTGGGTCTTGGTGGATGCCATCACGGCTTCAAATGGCAGGCCGGACTCCTTGAGTGCGATATGCGGAGACAGTGAACAGGCGCCGGGGGAGTAATACAGCTTCATCGGAATCTCCAGAGTGTTGTGTTGCATGCCGGGTGGCATGCGGCGATGCTAGCCGCTGGTGGCATTTCATGTTGGCGGGGCCGCAATGGCCCGGCTGCTGCCCCCGCAGCCCCTGCTGCGCTGTGCCCTGGCGCGTCAATTGCGGGCTGGCGCGGTTTGCTGCTCCAACTGCGCCAGCCAACGCATGGCCTGGTTGCTGGAGTCCGTGCACATCTCGATCGAGGCCTGCAAGCCAGAGCAACATGCCGGGCGCGAAGCCTGACCGAAGATGGCACACAGGTTGTCTGCAGTGAGCTGTACGCAGCGCACGCCAGCTGGTTTGCCCGCGGGCATGCCAGGGATAGGGCTGGAGATGGAGGGCGCGATGCAGCAGGCGCCACAGTCCGGGCGGCAGTTCATGCTGGGTTCCGAAACACTATGAAAACAGGAGCGTTTCGTGCTTTATCCATGCGCCTACAGCCTGTCTCTTTGAAAACCGAGGTCAAACCGGAGCCAGCCGAGCACCCGCCCAGAGCACCTGGTCGATCACGGCCTGCACGCTCTTGCGCGCCCTGACATCCAGCAGACCGCCTTGTGGATCGAAGGCATCGGCAGCGCGGCCCAGGGCGAAATTCTTCGGTGCCACCCAGCACTCCAGGTTCAGCAGCAGCGGTACCAGATGGCTTTGTGAGCGCAGTCCACCCAGGGCGCCGGGCGAGGCGCTGAGCACGCCCACCACCTTGCCACGTGAGGACTTGAAGCCATCAAGCCAGGCCGGGTCGGTCTTGACCGGGCTGGAAACCCAGTCCAGCGTATTCTTCACCAGTGCCGGGTAGCTGGCGTTGTATTCGGGGGTGCAGATGATCCAGGCCGGGTGCTCGTGCATCAAGGTTTTGAGTCGGATCACGTCGGCCGGTGTGCCGCGCGCCTCCAGGTCGGCGTTGTACATGGGGATGTCGAAGTCGGCCAGCTCAATGTGGGTGACTTCCGCGCCGCTGGTACGGGCCATGGCGGCGGTGACATGGGCCAGTTTGCGGTTCCAGGAGTTGATGCGGGTGCTGCCGGCAAAGATCAGAAGTTTCATGGGATCGATTGCAACACAGCCGGTAACCGGGTGCATTCCGGAGTCGCAGCGAAAGGCTGGACAATGGCAGGGGCATTGGCGCGGAGTTAAAATGTACAAAATATTAATTTTTGTACAAAATGCATATTCTTCCTTTGAGCGAGTTCCGCGCCAACGCGTCCGCCATGCTGGACCTGGTGGAGCAGGGTGAAACCGTGCGCATCATGCGCCATGGCAAGCCGGTGGCCGACCTGGTGCCGGTGGTGGCAGGCGCACCCGAAGCGGTGCCCAGCTGGAAGCAACCCTTTGAGCCGCTGCACATTGCCTGGCCGCCTGGCATGTCGGGCGCGAAGATGATCATTGAAGAGCGCGAGAACGCGCGCTATTGAGGCCCAGGATGCGGATTGCTTTTGACAGCTCAGCCGTATTCAAGCGCTATAGCAGCGAGGCCGGGCGCGACCAGGTGCAGGCCGCGTTTGCCCGGGCCAAACTGGTGAGCGTGGCGCCGCATTTGCGCCTGGAAATTCTGACCAGTGCCAGCCGTTTGCTGCGGGACCAGTTGATTGATGCTGCGGCCTACCAGTGGATGCAGCAGCGGCTGGCGGCAGACATGAGCGGTTGGGATGTGCAACCATTTTCGCGTGCGGTCGAAGACGCCAGCCTGCGCGCCGCCAACGCAGCCCGGGTGCGCGCCATGGACGCCTTGCACGTGGGTGCGGCGCTGGTGGCTCGGGTCGACCTGTTCGTCACAGCGGACCGGCGCCAGGCCGAGGCCGCGCAGGCGCTGAACTTGCCGACCGAATTGGTCGCCGCTGTTTGAGATTGTCATGCTGTACGCACAAGAATTTGACGTGATCGTTGTCGGCGGCGGCCATGCCGGTACCGAGGCTGCTCTGGCCAGCGCCCGCATGGGCTGCAAGACGCTGCTGCTGACCCACAACATCGAGACCCTGGGCCAGATGAGTTGCAACCCGTCGATCGGCGGCATCGGCAAGGGGCACCTGGTGAAGGAGGTGGATGCCCTGGGCGGCGCCATGGCGCTGGCCACGGACGAGGCCGGGATCCAGTTCCGGATTCTCAATTCCAGCAAGGGGCCGGCAGTGCGCGCCACCCGGGCCCAGGCCGACCGGGTGCTGTACAAGGCAGCGATCCGGCGCATGCTGGAAAACCAGCCGAAGCTGTGGCTGTTCCAGCAGGCGGTGGATGACCTGATGATTGAGGGCGACCGGGTGGTGGGCGCCGTGACCCAGGTGGGCATCCGCTTTCGCAGTCGCACTGTCGTGCTGACCGCCGGTACTTTTCTGGATGGCAAGATCCATGTGGGCTTGGACAACTACGCCGCCGGCCGCGCCGGTGACCCGCCGGCGATTTCGCTGTCGGCACGGCTCAAGGAGCTGAAACTGCCGCAGGGCCGGCTGAAGACCGGCACGCCGCCACGGCTGGATGGCCGCAGCATTGACTACACCCGCTGCACCGAGCAGCCGGGTGATGGCATGCCGGGTGGTGAGGGCAGCAGCGTGCCGGTGTTCAGCTTCATGGGCGGCAGCGCCATGCATCCGCGCCAACTGCCATGCTGGATCACTCACACCAACGCCCGCACGCACGCGATCATCCGCTCCGGCTTTGACCGCAGCCCGATGTTCACCGGCAAGATCGATGGCGTAGGACCGCGTTATTGCCCCAGCGTCGAAGACAAGGTGAACCGCTTTGCCGACAAGGAAAGCCACCAGATCTTCCTGGAACCGGAGGGCTTGACCACGCATGAAGTCTATCCCAATGGCATCTCCACCAGCCTGCCGTTTGACGTGCAGTACGAGCTGGTGCGCTCGATGCCGGGGCTGGAGAACGCCCACATTCTGCGCCCCGGCTATGCGATCGAATACGACTACTTCGACCCGACGGCGCTGAAGAGCAGCTTCGAGACCCGCGCCATTGGTGGCCTGTTCTTCGCCGGCCAGATCAACGGCACCACTGGGTACGAAGAGGCGGCGGCCCAGGGCCTGTTTGCCGGCATCAATGCCGCTTTGCAATGCCGGGAAGAGGAAGCGTGGCTGCCCGGGCGCGATCAGGCCTATCTGGGCGTGCTGGTGGATGACCTGATCACCAAGGGGGTGAGCGAGCCCTACCGCATGTTCACCAGCCGGGCAGAGTTCCGGTTGCAGCTGCGCGAGGACAACGCCGATATGCGCCTGACGGAAGCCGGTCGCAAGCTCGGGCTGGTGGATGACACGCGCTGGGATGCTTTCAGCCGCAAACGCGACGCTGTTTCACGTGAAACAGAACGGCTGCGTTCGATCTGGGTCAGCCCCAGGAACTTGGAAGCTGCCGAATCTGTACGGGTGCTGGGCAAGGCGATCGAGCATGAGTACAGCCTGGCGGATCTGCTGTGCCGGCCCGACGTGTCCTATGCCGGCCTGATGTCGCTGGACGGAGGACGCCATGCCAATCCGGAGCTGGACCCCGCTGGCGCAGACGGACTGTTCGTGGCTGCTGTGCTGGAGCAGCTGGATATTGCCGCCAAGTACTCTGGCTACATCAACCGCCAACGCGACGAGGTGCAGCGCGCGGCGCACTACGAGCACATGAAGCTGCCACCGGACCTGGACTACAGCCAGATTCCGGCCTTGGGTTTTGAGGTGCGTCAACGGCTACAACAGCACCGACCCGAAACCCTGGGGCTGGCTTCGCGTATTTCCGGTGTTACGCCGGCCGCCATCTCCCTGCTGCTGGTGCACCTCAAGCGCAGCCGCTGGAAAGCAGATGCTGTAGCCAACAGCCCGACGGCCACACTGGATACCGCGTCCTGATGCGCACTCTGGAGCCGGAACTGCGCGCCGGTGCCCGGGCGCTAGGGGTGGATCTGGATGAGGTGCGAATCGGCCGCCTGCTCGACTACCTGGGCCTGATCGGCAAGTGGAACCAGGTCTACAACCTGACAGCGGTGCGCGAACCCAAGGCCATGCTGACCCAGCATTTGCTCGACAGTTTGGCCATCGTGCCGCCGCTGCATCGGCACCTGGATGCGCGCCGTGCCGTGCAGCCACAGCCGACCACCAGCCTGCTGGACGTGGGTTCCGGTGCTGGTTTGCCGGGCGTGGTGCTGGCCATCTGCTTTCCCGAACTGCAGGTGGACTGCGTGGATACGGTCGCCAAGAAGGCGGCGTTCATCCAGCAGGTGGCATTGAGCTTGCGCCTGCCCAACCTGCGCGGACTGCATGCGCGGGTGGAGCAGCTGCGCGGTCCGTATGACCTGGTGTGTTCGCGCGCTTTCGCCTCGCTGCGGGACTTCACGGCCTGGTCCGCGGCGGCGCTGGCGCCGCAAGGCGCCTGGCTGGCGATGAAGGGCAAGCATCCGGAGCAGGAACTGCTGGACCTACCGGACGCGGTGGCACTGTTTCACGTGGAACAGCTGCATGTGCCAGGGCTGGTGGGCGAGCGCTGCCTGGTGTGGATGCGCAAGAAATCGGGCTGAAGCCGCCGTTGATTGGCTGCAGGCGCGACGCGGCATCGTAAACTCGATGCCTTCACTTCCTGGATCTCCCCATGTTTGGCGTTGCTGATTACGGCGCATTTGTCGCCGCCATCCTGATTTTTCTGGCGATTCCCGGTCCCGGCAACCTGGCGCTGATCACTTCCACCAGCAAGGGTGGCCTGCGGGGCGGGATGGCCGCCACCATGGGCGTAATCGCCGGCGACCAAGTATTGCTATGGCTGGCGGTGGCTGGCGTAGCAGCAATGCTGTTGGCGTATCCAGCAGTCTTCCATGCCGTGCAGTGGCTGGGTGCTGCGTACCTGGCCTGGCTGGGTTTTCGCATGCTCACTGCCAAGCCCGGCGCCAAGCCAGTGCTCAATATCGCACCGCACCACTACTTCCGCCAGGCGGGCCTGATCACGCTGCTCAACCCCAAGGCCATCGTGTTCTATATGGCCTTCTTTCCGTTGTTCGTCAGTCCGGCCCAGCACCAGGGCATGGTGACCTTTGCCTTCATGGCCGCCACCATTGCGGTGCTGACCTTCGGCTACGCCCTGACGGTGGTGCTGCTCACGCATTTCCTGGCCGAGCGCATGCGTGCCAACCCGATGATCAGCCGGGTGCTGGAAAAGTTGGCAGGCGTATTCCTGATCGGCTTCGGCATCAAGCTGGCCGTGTCGCGCTGAAGCGCCCGCACACCGAAGAACCAGGGCACGCATGGCGAAAATTTTCTGCATAGCCAACCAGAAGGGCGGGGTCGGCAAGACCACGACCACAGTCAATCTGGCGGCCGGCTTGGCGCGTCTGGGCCAACGTGTACTCATGGTGGACCTGGACCCGCAGGGCAATGCCACGATGGGCTCGGGCGTGGACAAGCGCAAGCTGAATCACACGGTATATGACGTGCTGCTGGACCAGGTCTCCGTGGCCCAGGCCCGGGTACTGAGCCATTGGGGTCAGACAGCTGACCTGATGCCGGGTGCTGCGGTGGCCGAGGGCTTCAACTTTACCTACCACGTGCTGGGTGCAAACCGCGAGCTTGCCGGGGCCGAGGTCGAACTGGTGGAGATCGAGCGCCGCGAGAAGCGGCTCAAGACCGCACTGGCCGAGGTTAAGGCCGAATATGACTTTATCCTCATCGATTGCCCGCCATCGTTGTCACTGTTGACGCTCAATGGCCTGTGCTGCGCCCACGGCGTGATCGTGCCGATGCAGTGCGAATACTTCGCACTCGAAGGCCTGACCGATCTGGTCAACACCATCAAGCAGGTGCATGCCAACCTGAATGGCGATCTGGCCATCATCGGCCTGCTGCGGGTCATGTTCGATCCGCGCATCACCTTGCAGCAGCAGGTCAGCGACCAGCTCAAGGCGCACTTTGGCGACAAGGTGTTCAACACCGTGATTCCGCGCAACGTGCGCCTGGCGGAGGCGCCCAGCTATGGACTGCCGGGCGTGATCTTTGACCCGGGCTCCAAGGGCGCGATTGCCTTTGTTGCCTTTGCCCAGGAAATGGTGGAGCGCGTGCATACCCTGTAGCCAGCGGCTGCCGCGTTGGTCCCCGTTTGAGAGGGCAATTGGCCTGCAAGGCTCATAAAACAAGCACGGAACGCTACCAAAATCAGAGCATGCTAGATTTCGACATCCTTCTGCTGCCCGGTTGGTTGAACTCCGGGCCACAGCACTGGCAAAGCCTGTGGCAGTTTGAACACGGCCACGTTCGGGTGGAGCAGCACGACTGGCAGCGGCCGCTGCGCGGTGATTGGGTGGCGCGGCTGGAAGAGGTGCTGTTGCAGTGCAGGCGGCCGGCGTTGTTGGTCGCCCACAGCCTGGGTTGCCAACTGGTGGCAGCCTGGGCCGCTCATTCCCGCAACACACACCGCGTCCACGGCGCGCTGCTGGTGGCGCCGGGTGACCCGGAGCGCGAGAACCTGCGGCCGGTGCAGCCCAGCTGGTCGCCGCTGGTGTTGCGGCCTCTGCCCTTTGCCAGCACGCTGGTAGCGAGCCGTAACGACCCCTATTGCAGTCTTGAGCGGGCGCAGATGTTTGCCCGGGCCTGGGGCAGCCGGCTGGTTGACCTGGGCACAGCTGGACACATCAATGCCGATTCCGGCCTGGGCGACTGGCCCCAGGGCCTCGCCCTGTTGCAGGCACTGCAGCGACCGTCCATCGAAACAATTCCACAAGAGAAAGCGAGCGTGCCGTGGTGACCAAGAAATCCAAAGGTTTGGGCCGCGGCCTGGAAGCGTTGCTCGGTCCGAAGGTGGAGGATGTTCCGGCCCTGGCCGGCAGTACCGCCAGCCCGGGCCTGCCGGCGTCGCTGTTTCTGGGCGATATGGTGCCTGGGCAGTACCAGCCGCGCACCCGCATGGACGAGGGCGCGCTGTACGAACTGGCCGAGTCCATCAAGGCACAAGGCATCATGCAGCCGATCCTGGTGCGCCAGCTTGGGGCCGAGCAGGCGCGCAAGCTGCGACAGGCCCAGCCGGGCCAGGAAGACAACGACGGCGCGCCGCGGCCGTTGTACGAGATCATTGCCGGCGAACGCCGCTTCCGTGCCGCCAAGCTGGCGGGCCTGGAAAGCGTGCCGGTGCTGGTGCGTGACGTGCCGGACGAGTCCGCCGCGGCCATGGGCCTGATCGAGAATATCCAGAGCGAAGACCTCAATCCTCTGGAAGAAGCCCAGGGCCTGCATCGCCTGGTGAAGGAGTTCGGGCTCACCCACGAGCAGGCGGCGCAGGCCGTGGGCCGCTCCCGCAGCGCCGCCAGCAACCTGCTGCGGCTGCTCAATCTGGCCGACCCGGTGCAGACCATGCTGATGGCCGGCGACCTGGACATGGGCCACGCCCGGGCTTTGCTGGCGCTGGAGCGGGCTTCCCAGATAACGGCTGCCAGCCAGATCGTGGCGCGCAAGATGTCGGTGCGCGAAGCCGAGAGCTTGGTAAAGAAGCTCAGTGCCGAGTTCAACCTGACGGCGCCCAAGCCCAAGCAGGAGAAGTCGCGTGATGTGCGCCGGCTCGAGGAAGAGCTGTCGGACCTGCTCACGGCCCAGGTCGAGATCCGCGTGAAGAAGCGCGTCAAACGTGCCGGCCGGGTGGAAGAGCTGGGCGAGGTCTCGATCCAGTTCGGTTCGCTCGATGAACTCAATGGCTTGATCGACAAGCTCTCGCGTGGTGGCAGCCGCTAGCGCGCCATTGCACCGCCGTTGTAGCGGACCATTGCGGACACCGGGTTGTTCGTGATGTTGCCTTGGCCCGGTCCCGCCTTGCTTTCCTGGGCCGGCGCCTGGTGTCTGCATGCCTTGGGCCTGCACCAGGGTTGGGGCGCCACGGCGTCGCTGGCGTCGGCCAGCGCCTTGGGCGTGGCCTTGAGCCTGCTGGGTGGCAGCTGGTGGCGGCGGCTGCTGATCGGCCTGGGATTTCCACTGGCGCTGTTGCTCTCGGGTGCAGCCAGCCTGCCGGCCTGGAGCTGGCTGCTGCCGCTGGCGCTGCTGCTGCTGATCTATCCTTTGAACGCCTGGCGCGACGCGCCGTTGTTTCCAACCCCGACACGGGCCTTGCTCTTGCTGCCGCAACGGGCGCCTCTGCCTGATGGCGCGCTGGTGCTGGATGCCGGCTGCGGCCTCGGCGCCGGGTTGCGGGCCCTGCGTCTGGTGTATCCACTGGCCGCCTTGCATGGTGTTGAACGCAGCGCCCTGCTGTGGCTGCTGTGCCGCGCACGCTGCCCCTGGGCCCGGGTGCGCCGCGGCGACATGTGGCTGGGTTCCTGGGCGCCGTATGCCCTGGTCTATCTGTTCCAGCGACCCGAGAGCATGGACCGGGCCTCGGACAAGGCCCTGGCCGAGTTGCAGCGCGGCGCCTGGCTGGTGAGTCTGGACTTCGAAGCGGTCAGCCTGGTGCCGCAAGCCCGATTGCTGACACCGGACGGCCGGATCCTGTGGCTGTACCAGGCGCCGCTGCAAAGGCAACAGCAATCCGGCCCTGGCCACACCCTCTGAATGCGGGGGTGACAGGCAAAGACCCCTTTGTTATTCTGCTTCCATGAACCTTCACATATCAAAGCGTTCTGGGGTCGTTGGCATGTTCGTTGCGGGCCTACTTGCGGCCAGCTGTGGTGCTCTGGCGCAGAACATCGAGCGCGTGCGCCTGACCGACAACGACCTGAACTGTGGCCAGATGTATGCGGAAGTGCAGCAGATGGAGCAGCTGATGCGGATGCCGCCACAGGGCCAGCCTCAGCCCATGCCGGTAGCGGTTGTGGCTATGCCGCAACAGGTGGCCGCACCCCCACCCAGTCAGCCGCAGGCCGAGTCCCAGATACCGTCTCAGCTTGGCGGCTTGTTTGGTGCGCTGGCGGGCGCCGCCGCAGGGCGTGCTGGTGGCAACGTGGGTGGAGCCGCCCAGCTGTTTGGTGGATTCGCGGGTGGCGCCGCGCCGCAGATAGCCGGTCCGGCAGTGTCGGGTATGGGAGGAATGCCCGGCATGCCCACCGACATGCAGGGTTTGCTCAATGACCAGGCGGCCCGTGAGGTGTTGCTGACACCGAACATGCAGCAATCCATTGCCCGTGCCCGTGCCGCCGGCATGTCGGACGCCCAGATCCTGTCTATGGTAGCGCCGGCGATCAATGCCCGCCGCGCACAGATTGCGAGCCAGCAGCAGGCCCAGCAGCCGCAGCAGGTGTACAACAGCCAGCCGGTGCTGGCGCAGCCACCGCAGCCCGGCACCTATGGCGCCGGGGCAGCCTATGGTGCGCCCGCAGCCATTGGCGGCCAAGGTGGCCGCTCGATGGCGCAGCAGGCACAGGCGCGCAAGGAACATCTGACCACCATGTTCCTCAACAAGGGCTGCAAGCTTGCCGACGTTCATAAATAATTGCATCCATCATTTACAAGGACCCGAACCCATGAAGCAACTTGCCACCTTTGCCGCCGTCGCCATCTGCCTGGTCAGCGCCCAGGCCCAGAACATCGAGCGCGTCAAGATGACCGACAACGATCTGAGCTGCCAGCAGATCTACGTTGAGATCACCCAGATGGACGCCTTCATGGCCAAGGCCGCCATGCCGGTGGCCCCCGTTGCCGCTGCTGCGCCAGCGGCCGGGGACGGTGGCGCCGGTGCCCAGATGGCTGGTGCCGTGGTACAGACCGCGATTGCCCAGCGCGGTGGTTTTGGCGGCTTTGGGGGTGGACTGGGCGGCAGCCTCGGCGGCTTGCTCGGTGGTCTGGCCAGCCAGGCCCAGCAGGGTGCTGCGGCACAGCAGGCGGCGCAGCAGGCCCAGGCTCAGCAAGCCCAGGCCAACGCAGCGGCGATGGCGCAGCAGAATGCCGTGGCTTCGCAGCAGGCCCAGGGCCGCAAGGAACATCTCACCGGGCTGTTCCTCGGCAAGGGCTGCAAGATGGCCGATATTCAGAAGTAAATCGGCTCCAGAGGCACTCCAGGAAAGCAAGGAGCGCTATAAGGACAATAACAACCGGTCAGCAGAGACCGGACCCGACGCGGTTAGTAGGCGAAGATTTTCCCCGGGTTCATGATGTTGTGCGGATCCAGGGCCCGCTTGATGGTGCGCATCATGTCCACCGCTCCGGCTCCGGCTTCCGTGATCAGGAAGTCCATCTTGTGCAGGCCCACACCGTGTTCGCCAGTGCAGGTGCCCTCCAGGCCCAGGGCCCGGTTGACCAGCTGGTGGTTCAGCGCTTCGGCTGTGACCCGTTCCTGCGGGTTTTCCGGGTCCAGCAGGTAGCCGAAATGGAAGTTGCCGTCACCCACATGGCCCACCAGGAAGTAGGGTATGCCGCTGGCGTCGGCTTCGGCCACGGAGTCCAGCAGGCAGTCTGCCAGGCGTGAGATCGGCACGCAGGTGTCGGTGGAGATCACGCGGCAACCCGGGCGCGACTGCACTGCGGCAAAGTAGCTGTTGTGGCGCGCGGTCCAGAGCTTGGTGCGGGCCTCGGGTGTGGTGGCCCAGTCGAAGGCGTTGCCACCGTGCTCGGACGCAATCTCCTGTACCAGCGCTGCCTGTTCGGCCACGCCGCTGGGTGAGCCGTGGAACTCCATCAGCAGCAGCGGCTCCTCGCGCAGCCCGAGCTTGGCGTAGGCATTGACCATGCGCACGGTGTTGTGGTCGATCAGCTCGACCCGGGCAATCGGCACGCCGAGCTGGATGATCTGGATCGTGGTGCGCACCGCGGCCTCGATGCTGGGGAAGGAGCAGATCGCTGCCGAGATCGCCTCTGGCAGCGGATAAAGCTTGACGGTCACTTCGGTGATCACGCCCAGTGTGCCTTCGCTGCCCACCATCAGGCGTGTGAGGTCGTAGCCGGCCGATGACTTCTTGGCCCGGGTACCGGTGTGGATCACCGCACCGCTGGCTGTGACCACCTCCAGAGCGAGCACGTTTTCGCGCATGGTGCCGTAGCGCACGGCGTTGGTGCCGCTGGCCCGGGTGGCCGCCATGCCACCGATGGAGGCGTCGGCGCCAGGGTCGATCGGGAAGAACAGGCCGGTACTCTTCACGGCCTCGTTCAGCTGCTTGCGCGTGACGCCGGGCTGCACCGTGACCGTGAGGTCTTCGGCGTTGATGCGCAGCACCTGGTTCATGCGGCTGACGTCAATGCTGATCCCACCCTGCACCGCCAGCAGGTGGCCTTCCAGCGATGAGCCGACACCGAAGGGAATCACCGGCACCTGGTATTGGGCCGCCAGGGTGACCGCGGCCGCCACGTCGGCCGTGCACTCGGCAAACACCACCGCCGAGGGCGGCGGCGCGGTGAAGGAGGACTCGTCCCGGCCATGCTGTTCGCGCACCGCCAGGGCGGTGGAACAGCGCTCGGCAAAACGGGCCTTCAAGGCATCAATCAGTGCCTGCGGTGTAGCGCGCTGCTTGATTTCCGGCACCAGGTGTTGTTGCTGGGTGGGTGCGTTCATGCGGTGTCTCCGGCGTTGGCGGGCACGCGTCGCGCGTTTCGCGCCGGCCCTGCAGATTTGCCAGTTTACGCCCTGTGACGGGCCGCCGCTGGCACCGACAATAGGCCATCAGACCAGGAGACCAGCCATGGGACAACGCCTCACGCAGATAGCCACCCGCACCGGCGACGACGGCAGTACGGGCCTGGGTGACAACACCCGGGTCTCCAAGGACAGCCTGCGGGTTCATGCCATGGGCGACGTGGACGAGCTCAATTCACAGATCGGTGTGCTGCTGTGCGAGGACATGCCCGAGGCCTTGCGCAGCCTGCTGGTGGAGGTGCAGCACCAGCTCTTCAACCTGGGTGGCGAGCTCTCGATTCCTGGCTTCGAGCTGCTCAAGGCCGAAGCGGTGCTGGCGTTGGACGAAGCCCTGGCAACGCACAACGCCACGTTGCCGCGGCTGCAGGAGTTCATCCTGCCGGCCGGTACCCGGGCCGCGGCGCTGGCGCATGTCTGCCGCACCGTGGCCCGGCGCGCCGAGCGCGCCGTGGTGGCCCTGGGCGCAGTTGAGCCGCTGCGTGAGACGCCGCGCCAGTACCTGAACCGTCTGAGCGACCTGATGTTCGTGCTGGCCCGGGTTCTGAACCGCCACCGCAGCGACGGCAGCGCTGGTGACGATGTGTATTGGCGCAGCGAGCGCCTGGCGCGGGCCGAGTCCGGGGCCGAGCCCGAGTGATCCCCTACCGCGGGGCCAGAATGGCCATCGTGATGCGCGACACGCAGGTCAGCTCGCCAGCGTCGTTGTGCAGGTCGATGTGCCAGACATGGGTGGTGCGGCCAATGTGCACCGGCCGCGTGATACCCGTGACCCAACCGCTGGTGGCACCACGCAGGTGGTTGGCGTTGATGTCCAGCCCCACCGCCCGGTAGCCCTCGGGTGCCGCCGAAGCGGCGCCACAGGAACCCAGGGTTTCCGCCAGCACCACACTGACACCGCCATGCAGCAGGCCATAGGGCTGGCGCGTGCGGCCATCCACTGGCACCCGGGCGCGGATGAAGTCGTCGCCGACCTCCAGGAATTCAATACCCAGCCGCGCCACCGCGGTATCGCCATGCATGGCCGTGAGGGTCTCAACCGAAACAGGCTTCTTCCAGATGCGCATGCTGTGGGTGGCCGTCGGCGGTGGGTGAAAGGTTCAGTCTAGCAGTCCGGAGCTGCAGTCGCCGAGGCAGATTGGCGCCAGCGGCCACCCGTGTCGCCATGGCGCAAATACCCGCAGGGCTTTCGACCGGACTGGGGCATGGCTGACACTGCGGCCCGGTCACTGTCGGCCCGGTCACTGACGCGAGTGTAAGATTTGCCGGCTCGGCGCGACGCATACTGCGACGCCATCGGCCGCTGTGGCCGGAGCGCAAACGCCGGAGAGGTGCAGAGTGTCTTTGTTCGCCGCAGATCTTGTCTTGGGGTTGCTGGCAGCCTACTTGGCGGCCGGTTTGTTGGTCGCGGTCGCGCTCTTGCTGGGTGGTTTGCGCCGCTTCGACACCGCCGCAGCCGCTGCGCCGATGCGCGTGAAGTTGCTGCTCGTGCCCGGTATAGTTGTGCTGTGGCCTTTGATGCTGCGCCGGGCGCTGGGCTGGCAACCGCGCGAGGACCGGCGGTGAGCCGTTCGCAGCGCAGTGTGCACGTCGCCGTATGGGCGGCGCTGGTGGCGATCCTGGCCATGACGATCATCGCCGCGCTGGTCGTCGACGTGCGCATCGAGCGCGCGGCAAAGATGGCGCCTTCCGCCTTGGTGCGCTGATGTCAGCCGGCTATCGTCTGGTTCAGTGGACATCGTTCAAGCGGTTCTACGACCTCGTGCTCGCGCTGGGCGTGCTCGGGTTCCTCGGCGCGCATCTCGGCGCGGCAGTGCTGTTGCAGCCAGGGGACGAGCAGATTTCAGCGTTGCAGTTGCTCATCCGCGCCTTCGGTGCCGCAGCTTTCGCGCTGCTCACCCTCATCCTTGCGGTCGGGCCGCTGGCGCGGCTGCAGCCCGCCTGGTTGCCGCTGCTCTACAACCGCCGCCATCTGGGTGTGACATGCTGTCTGCTGGCACTGGTGCATGCCGCGCTGGTCGTGCTGTGGTACCACGGCTTCGGCGACCTCAACCCGCTGGTTTCGCTGCTGGTGTCGAACCCGCGCTATGACTCGATCCAGGGCTTTCCATTCGAGAGTCTGGGCCTCGTCGCACTGATCGTCCTGGTTGTGTTGGCAGCGACCAGCCACGACTTCTGGAACGCCAACCTGGGGCCTGCGGTCTGGAAGGCGATCCACATGGGCGTGTACGGCGCCTACGCGCTGCTCGTGGCGCACATCATGCTCGGTGCCGTACAGGGCGCGAAGAGTCCGGCTTACGCGGTGGTGGTGGCTCTGGGCGCCGGCCCCGTGGCCGCGTTGCATGTGGTCGCAGGCCGGCGCGAGCACGTGCTGGATCGGGCGCCCGCCGCCGTCGCGGACGGTTGGCTGCGTGTGGGGCTTGCGCGGGACATCGCCGACGGCTGCGCGAGCGTCGTCACGCCGCTAGTGGGCGAACGCATCGCGGTGTTCCGCACGTCTGACCAAGTGTTCGCGGTCTCAAACGTCTGTCGGCACCAGGGTGGGCCGCTGGGCGAGGGCCGCATCATCGACGGCTGCATCACTTGCCCCTGGCATGGCTTCCAGTACCGTCCACAGGATGGCACTTCGCCCGCGCCGTTCACCGAGCGCATCGCCACCTACCGCACACGCATCGAGCACGGCGTGGTCTTCGTCGATCCGGTCCCGGCCGGGCTCGGCAAGCACCTGCCGCCGTCGGTGATCGACGGAGCAGACCGAACATGACGAGCCCGCGACCATTGTTCATCGGCTGGAGCGCCGATCCACCGCGCCGGCGCCGCCTGCTTGGCGCGGGATTGGCGCTGGCCGCAGGTGGCGTGGTCGGCGGCGGCATGGTTCTGGCTGGCGGGCGCGTCGCGATTGGCACCGGCGTCTGGGACATGGGCCAGGCTCGCACGCTGCGGGGCGTGCTCTCGTCCTCGCCCTTCCCCTCATTGCGCACGTTGGACCTGGGCGGCAGCGCGCGCACGGTGTTCCTGGCTACAGACGGCAAGGTGGCGGCGGCGCTGCGGGCGGACTCATTGGATCGCTGGCTCGCGGTCAGCGGAACCTTGATCACGCGCGGCCTGCACGCGATGCTGGCGGTAGAAAGCGTTGAACTGGCTCGCGACATCGAGCCGCCTGGATTGCGCGGCGTGGCTACCAAGGACCATGGCGAAGTGCTGCTCACCGGCGAGATCCTTGACGCCAAGTGCTGGTTTGGCGCGATGCGGCCCGGCTACGGCAAGCCGCACAAGGCCTGCGCAGCGCTGTGCGCGCGCGGCGGTCTGCCGCTGGCGTTTTGCCGCATCGGCGAGTGCGGAGCGGGCAACCAGGCGCCGCTGTTCCTCAACGCCGACGGCCGACCGCACAAGCTTGACGTGCTGCCGCTCGTCGCCGACCCGGTTCTCGTACGCGGTCGCCTGGTCAGCGTCGGCGACGTCATGCAGCTGCGCGCTGCATTGGCCGACATCCGACGACTCTGATTGGTGAGGAAAAAAACGTGCTGGACTTCACCGGACAAGTCGTCGTTGTCACCGGCGCCGGCGGCAATCTGGGTTCTGCAATCGCGCAGACGCTGGCGCGGCAAGGGGCCATGCTGGCGTTGGCCGACATGCGCCAACCCAAGCTGGAGCGCACGCTTTTTTGCGCGCGGCCCGGCAGGCCAGGCCGCCTTGATGATCATGACGGATGCCGGACGCGCACATGGTCCGGAGCTGCTGGCACCGGTGGTGGACCCGGTGCACCTCAGTGAACGGGTTCTCCGTCGCGGTGATCGGCTGATGCTGGACACCCAGCTGTCGGCGATACGGCGCCTGAAGCGTCCGGACCACGTCCGCCCAGCTGCGTAGCGGTCACACGAGTTCAGGGTCGGTGACGATCTCCACCAACGAAGGCCCCTTCGAGGCCAGCGCGGTCGCAAAGGCTGCGTCGAGTTCATGCGCCGCTGTGACGCGCGCGCCGTGCCCGCCGCACTGCTTCGCAAACATGGCGAAGGACGGGTTGTGCAGGCCCGTTTCCCACACCTGAAACTCGCCGGCACGTTGCTCCTTCGCGATCTTGCCGAGCTCGGCGTTGTTCAGCAGGATGTGGGTGATATCCATGCCGTACTTGACCGCGGTGGTGAACTCCATCGCGTACTGGCCGAAGCCGCCGTCGCCGGAAATCGAGACCACCTTGCGGCCTTTGAACTCCGCGAAGTCCTGCGTCGCAGCCCAGGCCCCCATGGCCGCCGGGAGGCTAAAGCCGATGGAGCCCAGGTAACCCGACATCAGCACCCGCTGGCCCTGGCTCTCGAAGTAGCGGCCGAACGAATAGGTGTTGTTGCCGACGTCCACCGCGATGATGGCGTCGGCCGGACACAGCCGCGTCAGCGCTTCGAACACCGCTGCGGAATGTACGCCGCGGCCCTGGTCTTCGCCCAGCCGCCGGCATTTCTCTTCACGCCAGATGGCCCAGCGCGTGGCCAGCTCCGCGAGCTGGTCGGCCGCGTCCGCGGGCCGTGACAGGCGAGGTGCAACGGCAGTGCAGAAGGCCGCGATTTCACCCCAGACGGGCAGTGTGACCGGGTGGAAGCGGCCCAGTTGCATGCGCTCGAAGTCGACCTGGATGATGGGCTTGGAACGCTCGATGCCGGTGTGCTTGGCAAACGATGAACCCAGCGCAATGATCAGATCGGCTTCGTTCATGAACCAGCTGGCGATCGGTGTGCCCGAACGGCCCAGCACGCCGCCGGCGTTGCGGTGCGTGTCGGCGATCAGGCCCTTGCCCTTGAACGTGGTGACCACCGGTGCGCCGATGCGTTCGGCCAGCTCGATGACCGCTTCGCGTGCTGCGACAGCGCCGTGCCCGATCACGATCATCGGCCGCTTCGCGGCATTGATCATGGCCACGGCCTGCGCCAGGTCAGCTTCGGCGGGCACCACGACCGAGCCACCCAGGCGCCCGGCGGGTGCGCCGGCGCGGGCGGCGCTGGGCAGGGTCTGCACGTCGTCCGGAAAGATCAGGTGCGCTACATCGCGCTCGACGAGCGCGGTCTTGCAGGCCAGCGACATCAGCTCGGCATGGTTCGAACTGGGCAGCACCAGCTGCGAGAACTTCGTCACCGCCTGGAAGGCCGACGACAGGTCGATGTCCTGGAAGGCGCCAGGCCCAAAGACTTGGGTCTGCACCTGGCCCGTCAGCGCCAGCAGCGGGGCGCGGTCGACCTTGGCATCCCACAGGCCTGTCAACAGGTTGGTGGCGCCCGGCCCGGCGATGGTCAGGCAGGCTGCGGGCCGTCCGCTGAGCTTGCCGTAGGCCGATGCCGCGAAAGCCGCCGCCCCTTCGTGACGGACACCGATGTAGCGCATCTCGTCGGCCACCGTGCGGCGGCGGATGGCGTCGGCCAGGCCGAGGTTGGAATGGCCCACCATGCCGAAGACGTGCTTCACACCCCAGTTCACCAGCGTCTCGGCCATCACGTCGGTGACGGTGCGTTCGTGCGCCGGTTCGGGTGCCACGCCGATGAACACCGCGCCGTCGCGGATCTCGATCGGGTACATCGCCTGCCCGCTGTCTTCGTGCCCGCACGGCGGCTTGCCGGTGAGGGGGTCGAAGTCCCAGCCGTGCCAGGGGCAGCATATCCAGCACTGGCCACCCGCCCCGCGCTCGATGGACCCTTCACCCAGGGGTCCGCCCTGGTGAGGGCAGCGGTTGTCCATGGCGGCCCATTGGCCGTCGAAGTGCGATAGGCAGACCGAGCGGTTGCCCGGCGTCACCGACTTCACGCGGCCCTCGGGAAGTTCGTCGACCGAGGCGACGCGGAACCAGTCCAATACAGGTACAGGTGCAGTCATTCAACGCTCGCTTTCACCGCGGTATTTGCGCTATTGGGAACAGAAGGAAAAGACACAGACAAGTGTGGCTTCACATCATGCCACCGTAGGCCACACCCGAAAGGTCGGCCATCTCGCGCTTCCAGGTCGTCAGGTCGTTAGCCGTGAACTGCGCCAGGTGGTCGTGGCCACAGGCACGCGCCATCACCTGCATCAGTTCGACCGAGGCTTCGAAAAAGTTGGCCAGCTGCCGCGCCGACTTGTCCACCGCCAGCCGGGCGACGAGGTGGGGCTTCTGCGTGGCGATGCCGACCGGGCAGTTGTTGGTGTGGCAGGCGCGCATGGCGACGCAGCCGATGGCCTGCAGCGCAGCGTTGGACAGCGCAATGGCGTCGGCACCCAAGGCCAGCGCCTTGACGAAATCGGCCGGCGTGCGCAGGCCGCCGGTGATGATCAAGGTGACGTCGCTGCGGCCAGACCGGTCGAGGTGCCGCCGCGCACGCGCCAGCGCCGGGATCGTGGGCACCGAGATGTTGTCGCGAAACAGAATGGGCGACGCCCCGGTGGCGCCGCCGCGGCCGTCCAGGATGATGTAGTCGACACCCACTTCGAGCGCGGCGTCGATGTCTTTCTCGATGTGCTGCGCCGACAGCTTGTAGCCCACCGGGATGCCGCCGGTGCGCTCGCGCACCTCGGCCGCGAACTCGCGCATCTGGCGCGGCTCGGTCCAGTCGGGAAAGCGGGCGGGCGAGATCGCGGGCTCGCCCACCCGCAGGCCGCGCACAGCTGCGATCTGCGCACTGACCTTGGGGCCCGGCAGGTGGCCGCCGGTGCCCGTCTTGGCGCCCTGCCCGCCCTTGAAGTGAAATGCCTGCGACGCGCCCACCTTGTCCCAGTCGAAGCCGAAGCGCGCCGATGCCAACTGGTAGAAGTAGCGCGAGTTGGCCTGCTGCTCCTCGGGCAGCACACCGCCTTCGCCCGAGCAGATGCCGGTGCCCGCGAGTTCGGCGCCCTGCGACAACGCGACCTTGGCCGATGCCGAGAGCGCACCGAAGCTCATGTCTGAAACGATCAGCGGAATCGCCAGCCGCAGCGGCTTCTTCGCACGCGGCCCGACCAGCACGTCGGTACCGACAGGGTGCTCGTCCAGCAGCGGCGGTCGGTGCAGTTGCGCGGGCAGGATCTGGATGTCGTCCCAGGTCGGCAGCTGGTCGCGGGGCACGCCCATCGCCTCCACGGCGCCATGGTGGCCGGTCTTGGACAGGCCGTCGCGTGCATAGCGCTGGATCAGCGCGTTGTGCGGCTCCTCGGCGGTGCCGTGGCCGGTGTCGGCGTACTGCCCGAGGTAGATCGTGCGGTTGAAGGGCTGCGGATGTTGCAGACCCCAGGCGGCCACCTCGTCGGCATCGACCCAGACCTGGCCGTCGTCGACCCAGGCGGTGAACTTCTGCAGCGCTTCGGCGTGGTTGTAGGCCGAGACACCGCTGTCGAGCCGGTAGTCCCAGTCGTGAACGCCGCAGATGAGGTTGTCGCCTTCGACGCGGCCGTCGGCCATCAGCGCGCCCCGGTGTAGGCAGCGACCGTACAGCACCGAGACGGCATCGTCCAAGCGCACGACGACGAGATCGACACCCTCGACGAGTGCGTGCGCGGGCTGCCGGTCCGCGAGTTCGTCGAAGCGTGCAACGGCGGTCTCGTTCATGGGCTCTCCTGGTCGAAGCCGGGGTCGTTGAAGTGGCGGTGCGGCGCTTTCCGCCGCCGGGTCGAGTTGCTCGGCACGGCTCGGAACTCAGGCCACGCTGGGCGGGGGCGGGATGCTCGCCACCAGGCTGGAAAGCCCTTCGGCATAGTGTTTGCGCAATGCCATCCAGTAGGGGTCGTCCTTTTCCAGTGTCGCGAAGTTGCGTGACGAGAAGCTGTCGGCGCGGTATCGCAACAGGTCGATGGGCGCGTCGACCGAGAGGTTGCTGCGCATCGTCGCGTCGAACGACAGCAACGACAGCTTGGCCGCTTCGTCCAGGCTCGTCGCGTCGTGCAGTGCCCGGTCGAGAATGGGTTTGCCGTACTTCGTCTCACCCAGCTGCAGAAAGCGCGAGCGGTCCGATGCCTCGACGAAATTCCCGGCCGAGTAGATGTGAAACAGGCGGGGTGGCTCACCGGCGATCTGGCCACCGACGAGGAACGTGCCGTTCGGGTCGCCGTAGGGCTGCACGAAGTTGCCGTCTCGGGCGATCACTTCGCGCAGCTTGCCACCCACCAGCATCGCCACGTCGTACATCGTGCGCGCGGCGTGCAGGTCCTGCCCGAAGCGGCCATTGCCCGCCGTCTCGCGCAGGGCCGTCACCACTGCCTGGGTGGTGGCCAGGTTGCCCGCCGACAGCACGACGACCACCCGTTGGCCGGGAACCTCGAAGAGGGCCAGCTTCTTGACCAGCGCCACCTGGTCCACGCCCGCGTTCGAGCGCGAATCGGACGCCAGCACCAAGCCTTCAGGGAGCAGAATTCCAAGACAATAGGTCACGCGTTCCTCCAAAATCTGCCGGCCCGGGCGGGTGCCTCGCTTCAGCACTTGACGACGTTAGTCGAAACGGTACCCTTGCCCATTACATGCATTGCGCCGAGTGTCAAACGATCTAAACTTGGCCGAACTCGCGTCGCGTGTCCACGAAGACATCGAGCCCCATTTTGGGAAAGGTCGGGTGGCCGACTACATCCCCGCCCTGGCCCGCGTCGACCCGCGCCAGTTCGGGCTGGCGATCGTCACCTGCAAGGGCGAAACCGCGTCGGTCGGCGATTGCGGCGTTCCGTTCTCCATCCAGAGTGTTTCCAAGGTCTTCACGCTGACTCTGGCGCTGGAGCGCCTGGGTGACACGCTGTGGCAGCGCGTCGGGCGCGAGCCCTCGGGTTCGCCATTCAACTCGATCGTCCAGCTCGAGCGCGAACACGGCATCCCGCGCAACCCCTTGATCAACGCCGGCGCCATCGTCGTAACCGATGCGCTGGTGGCCGGCCGCGGTCCGCAAGCCACCATCGCTGAAATCCTGGACACCCTGCGCACGCTGGCCGGCGACTTGGGCGTGACGATGGATGCCGAGGTCGCCCGCTCCGAGGCCGACACCGGCTACCGCAATGCCAGCCTGGCCAACTTCATGCGCGCCTTCGGCAACATCACGAACCCGGTGGACTGCGTGCTGGAGACCTACTTCAACCAGTGCGCCTTGCGCATGAACTGCGTGCAACTGGCCCGCGCCGGCCTGTTCCTGGCCAACGACGGCGTCGACCCGATTTCCATGCGGCGTGTGGTCGATGCGCAGGCGGTGCGGCGCATCAACGCGATCATGATGACCTGCGGTCACTACGACGCTTCGGGTGACTTCGCGTTCCGCGTCGGACTGCCCGGCAAGAGCGGCGTAGGTGGCGGCATCCTGGCGATTGCCCCGCGGCGGGCGGCTGTCGCGGTGTGGTCGCCGGGCCTCAATACTGCGGGCAACTCGCTCGTGGGCGCGCTGGCGTTGGAGAGCCTGGCGCGGCGCACCGGCTGGTCCGTTTTTTGAGTGGCCGAAGGCGCCAGCTATGCGCCGGGCGGCGGCTCCTTGTCCATTTCCTTGACCGCCCGCCGCAGGAACTTCATCTGCTCGTCCACCGTGCGGCAGGTCTGGCAAATGACGAAGTGATAACGCAAGCGCGCTCGCTCGGGCGCAGGCAGGGCCGCGTCGAGCCCTTCGCTGATGAGCCTTGACACTTCCTTGCAATCCAGCCCGACCTTCATCGCTGCCCCGCAAACCAATTGCGGTCCAGGCACTCGCGCAGCCGCATGCGCGCGCGGTAGAGCATCACGCCGCAGTTGCTGGCGGTGATACCCAGTTCGGCGCAGATGTCTTCGACTTCCTTGTCCAGCCACTCGCGCATCATGAACACTCGCCCCATCTTGGCAGGCAGTCGATCAACGCAGGCCAGCAAGGTCTCGAAGAACTGACGCTGCTCGAGCGACTTTTCGGGGTGGTACCAGGCCGGCGGCGGATCCTGCCAGTGGCCGTCCTTGGCGAAGAGCGCGTCCATGGCGTCTTCCATGCTCTGCTCGTCGAGCGGCTCGATGTGCACTTCGCGTCCGCGCCTGCGGATCACGTCGATGATCTTGAACTTGAGAATGCCGGTGGCGTAGGTCCGCAACGAACTGCGCCCCTCGAAGCTGTCCGGTTTCTCGAGGATGGCCAGGAAGGTCTCCGAGACCACGTCCTCGGCGATGCACTCGTTGCGCAGTTGCATCATGGCAAAGCGCAGCAGCGGCTGGCGCAATTGTGCGAGTTCGGCTTCGATGCTCATGCGCAAAGTCTACTTTATGTGCCCTGATGGGGACCGGCAGCGCGCTACAGGCGATCCGGTTGGCATCGGGGCGTCTGCCCTGCCGCTCGAACATTCTCTCCCGGGCGCGACGACCTCCAGCGATTGGCCCGGACTTTCTCAGGTCAGAGTGACACATTCAAGTTGACCCAGGTGTCCGGCAAACAGCCGAGCACGCGCTCCTCGACTTGGGCCCAGCCCCGGTACGGAAAAGAGCACGGGCACGACAGAAAGAGTTGTAATGCAGGCTTGGACAGTACGACTGTCAAGACTCAGTACTGTGCCGCGTGCTTCCCATCATGAAACTCATGCTCGACTGCCGCGCCTTTGCCAGGCTGCTCAGTCAGTCGCAAGACGGTGCGCCGCCGCTCGCCGTCCGGGCTCGCATGCGGCTGCATCTCATCACCTGCCAAGCCTGCCGCAACGTCGATGAGCAGATGCGCTTCGTTCGCACGGCGATGCAAGAACTGCAGGTCAACCCACCGCGCGACAGGCCGGTCGCGGAGCAACGCGAATGACCCGCCGTCGCTCGGTGGTCATTGTCGGAGGCGGTTTCGGCGGCACCGCCATGGCCCGCCAACTTGCTGGGCGCTTGCCGCCCGAAGTGGACCTGACTCTGATCTCCGAAGACAGCTACACCACCTTCAATCCCCTATTGCCCGAGGCCGTGGGCGCCTTGGCATTTCCCGAACAGGACCTTGGGCGCGTCTTTCCCTATCGGCATCACCTGCCTTAGCTTTCCAGGCAACCAGGCGCTCCATCGGCCCGAGCAGGCGCAAGACGTGCTTCGGCCATCAGCCCCGACCCCCTTGGCCGACTGAAAGAGCTCGACGCCATGACCATCGCCACGCCACCCGACCAGCCGCGGCTGTTCATGTTCGTCGGCAGTGACACTGGCCCCTGGACCGTGCTGTCCGCGCGCGCCCTGGTGGGTGGCGCATTGCCGCCCGCGCGGCGCTTGAGCGTAGTAGTCGGCGCCGCCGCACCGCCACCCAGTGGCACACCGTGGGCGCTGGCTGGCGTCACCAGCAACGAACGCTACGTGGAGCGGCACGAGAAGGTGGCTCTCGCGGGCACGCAAGCTGGACTGGGGCGCGCCGAAGCCAGGCGCGCCGCGCTGATTGCAATCCGCAAGTCACCGGCCTGGTGGGCGCTTACGCAGGACGGACGGCGGGCCGTCTTCGAGGCGCAGTCGCACCACATCGCCGTCGGTCTGCGATACCTGCCTGCTGTGGCCAGGCGACTTCATCACTGTCGCGATCTCGGCTCGGTCCAGCCCTTCGACTTCCTGACCTGGTTCGACTACGCGCCCCAGCACGAGTTGGCGTTCGACGATCTGCTCACGGCCCTGCGCAGCTCGGCCGAGCGCAGCCCAGCCGTTCGGGCGCTTAGAACGTGATAATCTGGCGGCCCTCGAGCAGCAGCGCACGCAGGCTAGCATGCCCACGGTCGTCCTCGAGCAAGGGCAGCTCCACAGCCTGCAAGGCATCGAGCACGCCATAGCTCTTGGCACAGAAGCGGCAGACACCGCGCACGGCGGGCAGCACGTCGGCGAACAGGGTGTGAAAGCGGTGCTCTGGTTGTGCCATCTCGGCCGCTGCAGTGCTGCCGGCGCCGTCGAAGACGATTACGACATCGTCGCCCGCCATGCGCAACTCCTGTGCGCCCATCAGCGCACGGTAGATCGCCGATTACCAGGCGCCTTCGAGCTTGCTGTTGATCAGCAGTGCGACCTTGAATGCCGCCTACGTGTCTTCGATCAGCGCGCAGCTACGGTCATGACCATGGCTGCGGTGGTGGACGCAAAGCCAACGATGGCGATAGCGGTGGTGACGAGGGCTGCGAGCATTGGCCTGGCTTTCATGAGGCTTACTTGAGAGGAGGTGTTCGGGTTCATAGCCTTGCCGCCGGGCCCGTGGGCCGCGCCGGATGTTTGTTCTGTCGACGAGCCTGCTGCCACATGACACGAATTTCATCGAGACTGCGTTCGTCACTGTGCGTGACCATGCGCATCGGCGATCATCGCAACCATGTGCCTTGCAGCCCTCACCATCGGCCAGAGCGACCGGTTCCCGGTCGTGCTGGCCTCCAACCGCGATGAGTTCTTCGCCCGCGCCAGCCAGCCTCTGGCGTGGTGGCGGCCGTCGGACGGTGCGGCCCCCATCCTGAGCGGCAGGGACCTGACGGGCGGTGGCACCTGGCTGGGCTTGAATGCCGCTGGTCGGCTGGCGCTGGTGACCAACGTGCGCGAACCGGGTCGGCAGCTCAAGGCGTCGCCCTCACGCGGGGAACTGGTGCTGCAGTGCCTGACCGACCCGCAAGCCGACCTGGCGGCGCTGGCAAGGACGCCGCGCAATGGCTTCAACCTGCTCACCGTCGATCTCGCGGCCGACCCATGGAAGCTGCCTGGAACGCCGGTCGGCCAGTGGGTTAGCAACCGGCCCGACGTGCAAGGCCGGGCGATAGGGGCAGGCGCAATCGGACTTTCCAACGCAGCGCTCGACACACCATGGCCGAAGGTACGCGCGCTCAAGCAGCGTTTGACCCAGGCCGTCGATCAGCACCATGAGCTGGACGCGCTGGTGGGCAGCTTGTTCGCCGCGCTGCTCGACCCACAGCCGGCCTCGGACGCAGAGCTGCCGCGAACCGGCGTGTCGATCGAACGCGAGCGACAACTGTCCAGCGCCTTCATCCACATTGCCGGAGGCGACAACGGGGCGTACGGCACCCGCTGCTCGACGGTCATCGTGGTCGAAGCATTGGCAGGCAGGCGCAGCGTCCATCTGCTGGAGCGCACCCACGATGCAACAGGCCGCGAGGCCGGCATGCATGCCGAGCGCTTCGAGTTACCCTTTCAGCGCTGAGCCTGTCGTCCGGCCAGACGCGCCAGCAACGGCATCCAGGTGGAACGCCGGATCCAGAGCAGAGCGGCACAGGCCAGCCAGACGCCGCAGGCCAGGGCGAACAGCTCGCCGCCGTCGCTACTGCCGTCGGTGTTGACGACCGCCACGCCCAGCGGGGTGAACAGGTGGAAGAAGATCGCGCCGCTGATCACGCCCAGGCCCAACGCGGCACCGAGCACCTGCACGATGCGTTGCGACGACAGCGCGGCACCCGCCAGCAGCAGCACAGAAGCGATCAGCTCGAAGCTGCCCACCACCTTGGCCGAGAAAATGCCGCCTGGCGCGAATACGCCGGCAAAGCCCAGCGACGCGGCCCAGGGGTCCAGCTTGCCCTGAAAGATGTACACCGTCTCGGGCGAGCCGGTGAACTTGAAGAACAGCGACTGGATGAAGACGAACGCCACGTACAGCGTCAACAGCCAGTGGCCGTGTTTCTTGAGCCAGTTCATGGCAGTGCCTTTCCGGGTGGTGATCGTGAGCGCGTTCACTTCTTCAACAGTGCCGGAAACTTGGCGTCGGCCGACTTGATGAAGCCGGCGGGATCCTTCAGCCACTTGGCCTGGATGTCGGCGTCATAGTTGAGGTAAAGCTTGCGGTCGCGGATCGTGAACTGATCGGGTTCGACCTTCACCAGGTTGTCCTGCACCACGCCGTAGGCGCAGTAGCCGCCGTATTGCGGCGCATATTTTTCAGGGTTGGCCTTGAACAGGTCGAGGTGTGCCTGAGTGCTGAACTTCCATTTCGCACCCATCCATTCGGTGGCCAGCGCGTCTTGGCCCTTCACTGGCTTGCCGACCGTGAAGTAGGCCACCGTGTCATAGCCATTGATTGCCGTGTCCGTGCGGCCGCCGAAGATGGTGTTCTTCAGCGTGTTGATCGGCGGTTCCGCAGCCGAGGCGGCCGTGGCGAAGAGCATGCCGGCCAGAGCAAGCGCGGAGGCCATGGCTGCGCGACGGGTCAAGCCGAAAGAGAGAGACTGAGACATGAAAGCTCCTTGTTGTCAGATTGGGCAGCGGCCTTGCGTGTGGCGATCTTGTTCGCCACTGTTCCGGGTGCCTTGCCGAAGTGCGCCGGCACGCGAACCCCATGCCGTTGAAGGTGTTCGGCCAACAGGGCAAAGTGGTGCACGGCATGGCTGGCCAGAAAGGCCAGCTCACGCCCCACGCTGGAGGTCACGCAGAAATCGAAGTCGCCGGTGATGCCGCCCTGGCCGAGCACTTGCACGGGCCGATCCAGCATGTCGAGCGTCCATTGGCCAAGCACCTGGCGCAAGCCCAGCAGCCTGTCCCGCGCCAACGTGGGGTTGGTCTCGATCTGACGATCACGCGGGCGGCCATCATAGTCGACCATGCCAAGGGTCAGGCCATTGACCAGTGCTTCGTAGTGCTCAACCACATGCCGCAGGTGCGCGCCGACGGGTCCGGCAAATGGTGGCGTACTATGCGGCGCGCCTGGCACTGCGTGTCCGCCCACCACCGCCAGCGCATGATCGAGCACTTGCTGGTTGAAGCGCAGCAGGCGCTCCATCGTGGAATTTCCAAGAGTCTGCATGGCGGCGGCGTGGTGTTGGACAGTGAAACTGGCTTTCGTATGAGCTTCTGTCGTCACCATCGCCCAGAATTTACGCCTTATTTGCGGCCGGCGTTCAATTTCCTCGGGGCAGGTCAATCCGTCGCCGGGTACTGCGGCGTCAGCAACTTCTCGCGCCGGTAGTCACGCACGAATTGGGCCCAGCGCATCGGCTTGAATCCGCGCGCCCGGTTCGCGTGGCCGATCTCGTACAACCAGCTGTACTGGCGCATCAGCGTCAACCAGGCCTGCGGCAAGGTCGTCTGCCGATCCCATATGTGGGTGCTCTCGGCACCGGCACCGTTGACCTCGACGATCGTGAAAGCGCGTCCGCGCTGCACTTGCGCAAAGTCCTCGAAGCGCACATCGAAGCGGCCGAAGTGGAACTCCGGCAGGCGTTTGGCGATGGCGTCGAAACAGGCTTCCATCTCGGGCGTGACGAGGTGCGTGCCGTTGCGGAAGATCGCGCCGCGGCTGTGACTGCCGGCAAAGGCCAACCGGATCGATTCTCCAGCGGCTGGCACCTGGTCGAGCCGCGACGTGTGACGCCGCAGGTAGAGGTGCGACAGCTTGCCGGCGCGCGGGTCGTCCAGGATCAACTGGTGCAGGGTGCGCCGGCCGTCGCCAGTGACATGCGGGAAGTACTTGAGGGTGATCGACACGATGCGGCCGTTCGCATGGCCCGGCCGACGGCAGTAGAAGATGCCAGCTTCACCCTCGAACGGCACCAGGCGCTGCAGCAATAGCTTCGCGCCCCGAGGAAAGGCCTGAAGGTACCCATGCAGGTCGTCCGCCGTGCGAACCAGCTTGACGCCCGCGCCTCGGCAACCGAGGTCGGGCTTGGCGACCACAGGCAGGCTCAGGCCAGCGTCAGCCAGCGCCGCCAGCGCGGTTTCGCACTCCAAGCGTGGGTCTGCTTCTGCGGCTTCGGGCCGCTGGACAACAATGAAGGGCGCGACCCACTCCGGCGTGTGGCGCATGGCCAGTGCCAGGATATCGGCCTTGCTCTCACCATAAAAGCCACCGCCCGGGAACGACGGGTTGGCCACCGTCGGCAGCAACACGCCGCGGTAGCGCAGCATCAGCCAGGCGGCGTACAGCATCACGGGCGGATAGAAAGCCCACATGGGCCAGAACTCGAAGAAGCTCAACGCCGGCCCTTCCTGATCCAGCGGCGGCATGCCCTGATGGGGCCGCGCGGCGGGCTCTCTGGTCGGGCACTCGGTCTTGGCCAAGGCCAAAGGGGGGTCGATGAACAGCGGGGCCAAGGATTGGGACATCGGGGTCATGGGCGTGCGGTCGTGAAACGTGTTCGGAGATGCCGTACCAGCGGCACTGCCGCAGCCAGCACGAGGATGGGAATCGCCACGGCCAGAGGCAGGGGCAGGCCGAGGTGCTTGGACAGCGCCTGGCCGATGGCAGCGCTCAGCCCGTACAGGCCGACCGTCCACAACGTCACGGCCAACATCACCCAGGCCGTGAAAGGCACGATCGGCACGCGGACGAAGCCGCAGGCCGTGTAGGTGACCAGTCGCAGGCCCGGCACCACGCGGGCCAGCAGCACGGCGCTGGGCAGGCGGCGCATGATCTGCTCCCGCGCCCAGGTGGACCTGTCACCCACGTAGCGCCGACGCAGCCAAGGTACCCGCGTGGCGCCCAGGCCCATCGCGTACAGGCCCAGGTCGCCCAATGCGATGCCTCCACCCACGGCCGCGAGCGACAGTTCCCACGAGATCACGCCCTGGGTGGCCAGGGCCACGCCGGCGGCGATGGCCAGGTCCTCGAGCAGCAGCGTTGTCAGTGCCAGCACCAGCGCGATGACCGCTGGCGCTGCCATGCCGGCCAGCGCGGCCTGGAACCACGCCAGCAGGGCCGAAGGCTCGGCGCTGAGGAATGTCAACACGAGGGCTCCAGCGCAACGCGCAACGCTTCGCGCACTTCGCTCTCCGAGTTCCACGGCAGGAAGTGGTTCCGCCCCTCGAGCAGCACGGTGCTGATGCAGCGTGCGCCGCTGAAGCGCTCTTGCATGTAGGTGACGTTCGCCACGGGGACGAGTTCGTCCGCAGTGCCATGCACGATCACGACCCTCGCCTTCACTGCGGGCAAGATCGTGCCCAGCGCTTCGAGTTCGGGCTTCAGCGCCATCAGTTCGGCGTTTGCGTTGCGGATGACCCGGGGCAGCAGCCGCTGCACGAGCGACCTGGCACCGAAACGCTGTATGGCGTGGATCGATTCCAGCGTCGGGTCCAGCGATCCAGCCAGCATCACTATCGACACGGATCGCTCCGGCTGCTCGGCCGCGAGTAGTGCTGCGGCCCACGCGACGATCGGCGCGCCCTGTGAGTGCCCCAGCAGGACCACCGGGCGCCCATCCGCCGGCACGAGCGCAATGACCGCCGCAGCCTGCGCTGCGAGGCTCGGCACCGCGCCGTTCGGGGCGCTAGCCCCATATCCGGGCCGATCCAGGGCAACAACATCGGCGCCCGCCGGCGGCGCTGTCAAGTAGTCGGCCCAACCCGTGGCCGAGCCAGGCGTCCCATGGACGAGCACCACACGAGGGCCTCCAGGATTGCCGGCGCGCAGAAGGCTGACGCGGGCGTCGAGCGGGATGCCGACGGCGATCGAACTGCGCATGCCGTCCGTGGCCGGCAACGGGGCCTTCGGCCCGGACGGCGCACAGCCCACTGCGGCCAGTGCCACGCCCAATGCAGTCCACAGCGGCGGACCCGGTGACTTGGTGGCCCGGTTCGCGAGCATGGGCAGCGCAGCGCGCCCCCTCTTCGCCTTGCTTCGCTCCGCTGCATGTGGCATCCATCTGCTCCGGCGGCCTGCGCGTCGGGAAATACCGCTGCCACAAGCACTGTCTATATAGTCGCACGGGACAAGCTTTGATTACACCAGTCGATTGCTGTAACGCGGGTGGATTTTTGGCGACTCTGGGAGCGCCTATACAACCCTTCCAGCCAACTTGCAGGTCCGCCCATGTCGTACCCCGCACACGCCCCATCGACCACACGGCACTCGCAGCCGGCACCGGCCTATTCGGCACGCCTGGCAGCCAGCCGTGCCGACCTGAGGGCCGCGCAGGCGCTGCGCTTCGAGGTCTTCAATCTCGAACTCGACGAGGGCTTGGTCCAGTCGTACGACACCGGCCTGGACGCTGACCCCTTCGACGAAATCTGCGACCACCTGATTGTCGAGGACACGACCGACGGCAGCGTCGTGGGCACCTACCGGCTGCAGACCGGGCAACGCGCCCGCGACGGGCTGGGCTACTATAGCGAGCGCGAATTCGACTTCTCGCCCTTCGAGGCCACGCGCGGTGAAATCCTCGAACTGGGGCGCGCGTGCATCCACGCCCGCCATCGCAATTTCGCGGTTCTCAACCTGCTGTGGAAGGGGATCGGCACGTACGCGCGCGACCAAGGAGCACGCTACCTCATCGGCTGCAGTTCGTTCACCACCCAGGACGCGGCCGTAGGCGCTGCGGCCTACCAGCAGCTTCTGCCCCACCTGTCGCCGCCAGCGTGGCAGACACGGCCGCGGCCAGAGTTCGCCTGCCCGCTGGAGGCCGTGGCAGCGCCAGCCCCGCGAATTCCGCGCCTGCTGTCCGCCTACCTCGCATTGGGTTCCGCGATCTGCGGGCCGCCGGCTCTGGACCGCGAGTTCAAGACCGTGGACTTCCTGACCTGGATCGACATGCAGGCGCCTGCCGTGGTGGCGATGCAACGACGAGGGCGCTTCATTGTGTAAGGGCTTGTTCGATGTCACCCCTGAGCTCCGCCGCGAAGGCCTTGCGGTCAGCGCGGCTCGCGGCGCGCAGCGGCAGCGCCGTCACTTTGGCCACCACAGCGCGAGCGCGGCACAACCACCAAATGCTCTGTATGAGCGAGTCGTCGCCCAGGTATCGCACGCTTGGGCTGGTGGGCTGCGTTCCCTCGGAATAGCGCAGGGCGAGCGGCTGCGCCGCGCCGTTTCCGGCGAACGCGGCTTGAAGCAGGCTGGAGCGAAACGGGAGCACACCACCGCCGTCGCTGGTCGTGCCCTCCGGAAAGACCATGACCGTGCCGCCGCTGCCGAGCACAGCGGTCACTTCGCCCACGATGCGGTCGGCCATTCGCGGCCGGTCACGTGGCACGAACAGCGTGCCTGCACCCTGCGCCAGGCGTCCTATCAGCGGCCACCGCAGCACATCGGCCTTGGCAACGAATCGGGCCCGCCGGCACAACGAGTGCAGCACGATGACGTCCAGCCACGACACATGGTTGGCAACCAGCAGTTGTCCCAGTTGGATCACGCGTTGCAGCCGGACCTGGATGCCCAGGGCTTCCAGCACGGCGCAAGCCCACTGCTGAATCTGCGCTTCGCGATGCGCCGACGGGGTCGTCGCTGGCAGCCGGCTCAGGGTGAGCAGGCCACGACCGACGAGCATGCCGACGCGAACCGACCTCAGAACAGCAATGAACCATGACATGCGACACCCCCAACGCCCGATGATGCAGGACCTTCACCGCTCACGTTCTGAGACAAGCGCCGGTCACGCTGCGGTGACACACTTTGTCGGGCGCCGCGGTTCCGTGGCGCAGTCGACCCTAGGATGACCCCGATGTCCGCAACCGCGTTCAGATCCAGCACCGCCGATTGTCGGCGTCGACCATGGCCGCGCCAGGTGTTGCTGCTCTTGCCATGGCTGATGACGGGCTGCAGCCTGCTGATGCCGCCGGAGATTGCCGAGATGGAATCGCGCACCAGCGCCGAGGCCCTGAAACTCCAGCGCGACGACCCGGCGGCTTTCGTCAGTTACAAGTTCGGCACGCGGCAGATGCGCTATGTCGATGTCGGGCGCGGACCCGACAAGCCCCTGGTCGTATTCCTCCACGGCTCGCCAGGCGATTGGCGAGGCTGGGCGGACTACCTGATCGACCCCGAACTCACACAGCGCGCCGAACTGGTCGCTGTGGACCGGCCCGGGTTTGGCGGGTCGGGCGCAGGTGCCGTCGAGCGATCGCTCGTGCAGCAGGCGCGCGACGTCTCGCCACTGCTGGACAAGGTGGCCGCGGGGCGCCGGGTGGTGCTCGTCGGTCATTCTTTCGGGGGCACACTGGCGGTGCGGCTGGCGATGGACAACCCCAGCAAGGTCACCGACCTCGTGATCCTCGCCGGCTCGATCGACCCGGCCATGGAGCACACCGCGTGGTACCAGTATCCCGCTGACTGGCCAGTGAGCTCCTGGATGCTACCCGATGTGCTGGTGGTCACCAACCGTGAGATCCGCGCGCTGAAGGACGAGCTCGTGGACATGCTGCCGCTTTGGCCACGGGTGACTCAGCGCGTGACGGTGATGCAAGGCGCCCAGGACAAACTGGTGCCACAGCAGAACGCCGACTTCGCCCAGAAGATGCTCACCCACGCCACTTCCGTGAACATCGTTCGCATCCCGGAGATGAACCACTTTCTGCCCTGGACCCGCTACGCGCAGGTCAAGGCGGTGATCCTCGACCACCTGCAATAGCGACGGATGCGACGCCGAAGCGCCACTGCGAGGCGCCAGCGGCATGCCGCCTGGGCCCGGCACTACGCGCGTGCCGACGCTGGTCCAACTGAGAACACGGCCACTACCTCCACGAACGCCATTGCCTGCTGCATGAGGGATTCGCGAAGTGCGGCGAGTGCGGGCACGAAGTCGGGCCAGGCGTCGAGCTGCTGCTAGGTGCGCCAGAGTTCGTCGCGATCTACTGCCGTGAGCACCTCAACGCCAAACTCCGACAGTGTCTCGTCGAGCACGCGCCTGTGCGTGTCGTCCACGCGGTGATCGGGATGCACCTGGCCGACGATGTGCTTCATCGTCCGTCGCCGCAAGTCGTTGGCCATCGCATGCCAGTCGCGTTCGATCATGTGCCGCGAGCCGATGCCGGCCAGGGCGCGCACGAGTCCGCTGTGCCAGTCGAGTACCGTGCCGCCAGTGTCGAAGGCCAGTGCCTGGATGTTCATACGACCACTTTCATGTGAGCGGCCGGCGCCGCGCCCGCAGTTGAGTTGCCGCCGTCGGAGATTCGTCCACGCGCGACGACTGTGGTCAGGCAGATCAGCCCTTCAGTCTTTCGTTCTGCGGGAACAGCGCACGCCGCGCTTCGTCGTCCAGCTCGGTCTTGAATGCGTACCGGTCCTTCAACGCGGCAGCACGCTGCGCGGCCGGCTGCTCGTTCACCGCATCGAGCAGCCGCTTCACATGGGGCAACTGCTCCCAGGCTTCGGCGCCGAGCGCAACGGGCACTGCTCGCGCCCAGCCCCAAACAGCGATGTCCAGCAGGGTGTACTGCCCGCTGACCATCCACGATCGGTCTGCCAAGTGCGTGTCGAGAATCTTCCAGTGCCGCCAGGCTTCGAAGTCATAGCGGTTGAGCGCGTAGGGGTTGGGTTCTGGCGCGTAGTGTTTGAAGTGCACGCATTGGCCGGTGAAAGGCCCGATGCCGTAAGCCACGAACATCAGCCACGAAAGCATGCGACCACGGTCCGGGGACGCGGGCAGGAACTGGCCTGTCTTCTCTGCCAGGAAAAGCAGGATCGCATTGCTGTCGAAGACCGTCGTCTCCGCGTCGACGATCACCGGCACCTTGGCGTTTGGATTCAAGGCGGTGAATGCAGCGGCATGCTGCTCGCCTTTGCGCGTGTCCACCTGGATGGCCTCGTACGGCAGACCCGACTCTTCCAGGAAGAGCGCCACTTTCATGGGGTTGGGTGCGAGCGAGTAGTAAAACTTCAAGATGGTTGGCGCTTCTGAGTGGTTGTTGTCGCCTGCATTGTGGTGCCATCGGTCGGACTCGGTCCGGCAACGGGAAAATGACGGGACTCTTCCATGTGTGTACTCCGCTATGCTCACTGCATTCTTGGAGTGGCCGAATGGAATTGCCTTTGTTGAAGAAGCGCGCACTTTGGGTCTTTGTTGCCACGGTCATCGCGATCGGCGGCTACTTTGCCCATACAGCCTGGCAAACGCAACGCGGCGAGGCAGCTCTCAAGGCCACCGCGCTCGAGTTCTTGCCGCTTCAGCAGGCATTGGCGCTGGCGAAAGTGCAGGGCAAACCGGTGCTGGTGGACTTTTCGGCCATCTGGTGCCCGACCTGTCGCGTGCTGCACGCGGAGGTCTTCACGAGCGCAACGGTCAAGGAGGCGATCACGACGGGTTTCGTGCTGTCGCGCGTCGACTACGAATCGCCGGAGGCCCGGACCTTTATGCAACGCTACGAAGTACAGGGATTCCCAACGCTGCTGGTGCTGTCCGCCGAGGGCAGGCTGGTGCGCCGCGTGCCCATCAGCTTTGATCCCGTCGCGCTCGCCACGTCGCTTCGCGGTTGACATGTCGCCTGGCCGTGCGGCGAGGAACCCCCCGGCGCGAACCACCCTCAATCCGCCGCGACCCTGCCCTGCGCGGCGGATGGGCTGGCCAGAACGAGCGCCAGGGCCGAAGCCAAGGCTGACGTGAGGACAATGCGGGCATTCATAAAAACCTTGCTGGCAGGAATGACGGTGGATCGGCGGTCATGTCGACGTCGGGCGCCGGACGGCGCCTATGTCGCACCGGCATCCCCGAGCCTAAGACCAGCGAGAACGGCGCCGGCGCGCAACGATTCCGGCAGGTGGGTCAATGCTATCGATGCAAGGCTTGGCGGGGTTGCCAGCAGAGCAAGTCGCCTGCCTGGTCGCCAAGCAGGGGCGTGCCCTGGGCGCCCTACAGATTCAGCTACAGCAACGATTCGGGGATGATCGGGGACAAGATCCTGAGTTTCAGCCGCAGCCAGAACGACGAATCGGGCTCTTCGTCCAGCACCGTCTCTCGGCCGTCAGCCTGGCTCACCCACTCGAGCCCCTTGCCATCCGCCGAGCGCCGCACGCGGTAGGCGTTTTGCAAGCGGTCGATGTCGATGACCTGGATCAGCTCGCGCGCCAGCTCGGCGCTGGTGATCACGGCGCCCAGTTCGGTGTTGATGGTGGCGGAACGCGGGTCGAGATTCATCGAGCCGACGAAGATCGTCTCGCGGTCGACCACAGCCAGCTTGGCGTGCAGCCGGCCCAGCGACGCGCCGAAAAGATTCAGGCGCTTGTTTCGCTTGACGAGCGAAGAGCTGATTTCGTAGATCTCCACGCCAAGGTCCAGCATCGGTTCGCGATAGTCGTAGTAGCCCAGGTGCACCACGGGTTCGTCGGTCGCGCCCAATGAGTTGGTCAGCATCACGACGCTGACGTCGCGTGCGCGCACTTCACGAATCAGCTCCATGCCGTCCTTGCCCGGCACCAGGTAGGGTGACGACACGACGATCTCCGTGCGCGCCTTGCGCAGCGCCTCGAACACGTTGTAGGTGACGCTGGTTTCCATCAGGTTGCCGCCGGCCTCGCCGTCGAAAGGCTTGTCGGGGTGATCGGCAAAGACGTAGGCGTCAGCCCAGATCAGGGCCAGCCGGCCGCGGTCCAGGTCGTCGGCGATCGGGCCATATCCGAGGATGTCCGTGGCCGGCAGTGGCCCCGGCGGGGGCGTGTTGTCTGGCCCGGTCCAGGCTTCGAATCTCTGGCGCAGCACCTCGCTGCTAAATGCGCTGCGCGTGACGGCCTCGATGGGGTAGACCGCGTCGGCGTTCCAGTATCGATCGAACAAGGCCTGCGCCGGTGCGACGATGAAGCCGACGGTGAAGGCGTCGAAGTCGATGAAGTTCTCGCCCATGCTGCGCAGGAAGAATTCGTTGGCTACATTGCGACCGCCGATCACCGCCATGGCGCCGTCGGCGACGAACAGCTTGTTGTGCATGCGGTGGTTGACGCGCTTCCAATCGCCCACCGACGCCATGAAACGCGCCGCCTGGCCACGCTCGCGCAGGCAGCAGAATGGATTGAAGATGCGCACTTCCACGTTCTTGTGGGCAGCAAAGGCCAGGAACAGCTCGTCCTGGCCGCCGGTGTAGAAGTCATCGAT
The DNA here is from genome assembly GCA_031372035.1 of Rhodoferax sp. Classification (GTDB taxonomy): domain Bacteria; phylum Pseudomonadota; class Gammaproteobacteria; order Burkholderiales; family Burkholderiaceae_C; genus CAISIP01. The sequence continues at coordinate 52,748 of JANMKM010000409.1, forward strand.
CAACAGCCGCACGCGCACGCCGCGGTCGGCGGCATCGCGCAACGCGCGCAGCAGCCAGCGACCGGTCTCGTCGTTTTCGAGGTGGTAGTACTGGACGTCCAGCGACACCTCGGCCCGTCGGGCCAGCTGAATTCGCGTGTCCAGCGAGAACTTACCCAGCGGCATCAGGCGGAAACCCGACAGGTTCTGGCCGGGGTCGCCGTTGCTGGCGATGCGTCCGAGCGCGGTGTCCTTGGACAGGCCGATCGCCTCGCTGGCGCTGGCCTTTCGGTCGACAGGCGCCAACGAAGCACAGCCGCCGAGCAGCGCAAAAAGGACCGCGGCTGCCAGCCAGCGGCTTGCGGTTCGCCAGGCAGACAAGGGGGGTTCAAGTAAAGCGTGCAGCGTCATGGCAGTTCGGCAGGTAGTTGGTAGTGGCCGATGGCGGTTTATCGCCCACCATCTTTCAGTCGCGCTGCAACGCAAGACATTACAAGATTGCCGGTGCCGGTGGCACTCGCGGACTGAACCGGCATGCCAGCGAGGCTTTGCGACGTTGTGCTTCGGTTGAACAACTCGACAAAGTCATTCTTGAAACTTGCGTTCGCGTTGCCACCGCCACCATACACCTGGCTGATGACGACGTTGCCCGGTCCGGCTTGTGCCGCCCCCGCCGAGGCAAGGAGCAGCGTCAGCGCGATCCAGGACGGGAGTGAAGCAGCACGCGATATGGACGACACGGTGATCCCAGGGATGGAAATAGCGGGCAAGGCGGGCCCTTCATCATTTCATCCTTGCGTTGCGCTCGTTCGAACGCAACAGGCCGTCGGCGTAGGCCGTACGGACCATGCCTGCGCGCAAGGCATGCTCCGGCACCGAGCGGCCGCCATAGGCCGACGGCCGCCGGGCAGTGCTCAGCCGTCACTGCGATTCAATGGCTCCAACCGGGCTCCGGTGCCCGCAAGAGAAGGACTGGCATCACACACTATCGGCGCGCCCTTGGCCCCAGCCATAGGCCAACAGCGATTCGATGACGGCCTGACGCGCAGAACTGGTGGGCCGTTCGGCCTGCGTCAGCACCCGGACCTCCCGAACAATGGGCACATCGGCAATGGTCACGTGGGCCAGGCCGGCGGCCCGGGCAAGTGAGATGGGCATGAAAGCGACACCCAGATTCGCACGCACCAAGGCCTGTATCCAGTCCTCGCGTGACGATTGTTGAACCACTTCCAGCATCACGCTCTTCTCGAGCAGCAGACGTTCGATATAAGTCGAAAATTCGCACATCACACGTTCGCAGTAGTGTTCGCGGTGCAGTTCTGCCATCTCGACGCTCGTGCGTCCGCCAAAGCGGTGGTCGTCGCCGATCGCCAGCACGTACTCCTCGCTGAACAGCAGCGTGGCAGCAAAGCGCTTCGGAAACTCGTAGGGTGAGCACATGATGCCCACGTCCACATCGCCCTCGTCGAGTGCGTCGGTCAAGGCCTCGAGATTGCCTTCCCGAAAACTCAACTCGACCTCCGTGCGGCCCTCCTGGCTTTCGAGGAAACCCGGCAACACCTCATGGAAGTTGATCGTGCACATCACGCCGACGCGCACCATCTCCTTCTGCGGCCGGGTAAGGCGTCGCGCCTCATTGCGTGCATGGTTGGCGGTATCGTAGATCTGGCGGAAGTTCGGCAGCATGCCACGACCCAGCTCGGTGAGCTGGACCGAGTTCTTCTTACGGTCGAACAAGCGCCCGCCGATGGTCTCTTCCAGACGCTGGACAGCCTTGGTAAGGGCCGGCTGCGACACAAAAGAGCGCTCAGACGCCCGCGTGAAGTTCAGCGTGTCGGCAACGGCCAGGAAATAGCGGATTTGGTAGAGCTCCATCACGTCTTGGTCGGTAGGGGTAGCCAAACCTTACAACGATTGAACGCCGACGCCATAACTGGCAGCTATCGGCCGATGAATTCTTGTGATTTTCCGAAGCGACCGCATGGGCCTACGCTTGCCTTCTTCGTTGAGCAAGCCATGGACACCCACACTCCCAACATCAGAACCATCGTGATCGCTGGCGGCGGCTTTGCCGGCACGACACTGGCGCGCGCCCTCGAAGGCCGCGTGCCAGTTGGCTGGGAGGTCATGCTGCTGAGCGAGGAAAGCTACACCACCTTCCATCCGATGCTGGCCGAAGTAGTCGGGGCGACCGTGTTTCCTGAGCACGTCATCGCACCGATCCGGGAGATGGTACCCGCGACCCGTTTCATCATGGGCCGACTTCAGCAGGTCGACAGTGTCAGGCACACGCTGGTTTGCTCGACGCTGGCCGGATCGCTGGAGATCGCCTTCGACCACCTGGTTCTGGCCGTCGGCCAGCGGGCAAACCTGACGATCATCCCGGGCTTGGCCCAGCACGCTCTGCCGCTCAAGCTCGTCGGCGACGCGATGCACATCCGCAACCGCCTGCTGCAGCGGCTGGCCCACATCGAGCTGGTCAGGGACGAGCAGCAGCGGCGCTCGTTGGGTCATTTCGTCGTCATCGGCGGGGGCTTCTCGGGTGTGGAGGTTGCGGGTGCCGTGGCTGACTTCATCCGCAGCGCCCACCGCCACTATCGCCGCGTCACGGCCGACGAGCTCCGTGTCACGCTGCTGCATGACATGGACCGCTTGCTGCCGGAAATGCCGGCCCGCCTCGGCGCGGTGGCTGAGCGGTCGCTGCGCCAGCGTGGCGTCGACGTACGCCTGGGCGCGCGCGCCGCAAGTGTCGACGCCCATGGCGTCGAACTGAGCGACGGCACCCGCCTGGCGGCCGACACCGTCATCTGCACGATCGGCGTGCGCAGCCATGCGCTGGTCGAGCAGCTGGCCTTGCCGGTGCTGCGCGGCCGCATCGTGACCGAGCCCGACGGCCAGGTCCCGGGTCGGCCCCGCCTGTGGGCCCTTGGCGATTGCGCGGCGACTGTCAATGCGGTCGATGGGCTGACCAGCGCACCGACCGCACAGTTTGCAGTTGCACAAGCCGAGCAACTGGCGCGCAACCTCGTCGTACATATCGAAGGGCGTGCCACGCGTGCGTTCAGCCACCGGTCGAAGGGGATGATGGCCACAACCGGGCACCACAAAGGCGTGGCACAGCTGCTTGGCGTGTACCTGACCGGCCTGCCTGCCTGGCTGGTTTGGCGCGCCTACTACCTGATGCGCATGCCCACGTTGGGCCGCAAGGTCCGCATCTGGGTGGAATGGACCTGGAGCCTGTTCTTCCCGGTGGACATCACCCACTTGCGCTTCACCCGCACCGCAGATATCGACGCGCCATTCGCAGAGCAGGCGCGCGCCACCCCGGCTCACAGCCAACCACTCTAGGAGCACTTCATCATGTTCATCGGCAAGACTGCCCTCGTCACCGGCTCGACCTCCGGTATCGGCCTGGGCATAGCACGCAGCCTGGCGGCGCAAGGGGCGAATGTCGTCCTCAACGGTTTCGGCGACCCCAGCGCCATTGCCCGACTGAAGGACGAACTCGCCGAGCTCTACGACGTGCAGGTGCGCTACGACGGGGCCGACATGAGCCGGCCCGAAGCCATCGAGGCGATGATGGGCAAGGCCCTTTCGGAGTTTGGCTGCATCGACCTGCTCATCAACAACGCCGGCATTCAGCATGTGGCGCCAGTGGACGAGTTCCCGGTGGACAAGTGGTACGCGATCCTGGCCATCAACCTGTCGGCCGGCTTCCACACCACCCGGCTGGCGCTGCCCGCGATGAAAATGAAGGGCTTTGGCCGCATCGTCAACATTGCTTCGGCCCATGCACTGGTGGCCAGCCCCTACAAGTCGGCCTATGTCACCGCCAAGCATGGCGTAGCCGGCTTCACCAAGACCGTGGCACTCGAAGTCGCTGAAGCCGGTATCACCGTCAACGCGGTGTGCCCTGGCTACGTGCTGACGCCGCTGGTCGAACAGCAGATCCCGGACACCGCCAGGGCGCGTGGCATCAGCAACGACGAAGTTGTCCGTAATGTGCTGCTGGCGGCACAACCGACCAAGAAGTTCGTGACCGTCGAACAGGTGGCAGCACTGACCTCCTTCCTGTGCACCGAGGACGCGGCCGCCATTACCGGTGCCATCCTGCCCATCGAAGGTGGCTGGACAGCGCAGTGAACCGCCGCCCTCCCCCCGTTTCTGAATTCTTTCATCAACCCGGCCTTTTGTGCCAACCCACAAGGAGAACTTCCATGAACAACCCGACCTTCCGCCGGATCGCCGTCGCTTCCGCGCTCGCGCTCGCCGGTCTTGCCCACGCCGGCCAATGCCCTGCCGACAAGCTTGCGGCCAACGATCTGCCGGGGGCCGCCACGGCACCGGTCGGCGTAGTCGACACAGAACTCGCTTCCGTCGACCTGGCCAGGGAGAACGTCAAGCTCGACCAGCGCCGCCTGCGTTTGCGTCACATGACCATCGCGCCTGGCGGCATCGTGCCCATGCACAGCCATGAAGACCGGCCGGCGCTGATCATGGTCAACAGCGGCGAGATCTACGAATACAACAGCAAGTGCGCGGTGCCCATCTTGCACAAGGCTGGCGAAACCGCGCGTGAATTCATGGGCACCAAGCACTGGTGGAAAAACACCGGCTCGGTACAGGTCGACCTGACCATCGGCGACATCGTCAACGACAAGAAGCCGGCCACGATGGAAAAGATGATGTAAGCCTGAACCCGCGCAGCCGACTGTTTGATGCCGGCGCGGGGCCACCCTGTCCAACGAGAAATGCAGTTTAGGAGACTCACGATGAACACGACCACAGCCACCGCTGGCGCAAGCCGGCGCCGCCGCGAAGCCCCACAGTCCGGCCTGCCCGGCGAGGTGGTGCTGGTGCTTCAGGGCGGCGGCGCCCTGGGGGCCTACCAGGTTGGCGTCTATGAAGCGCTGCACGACGCAGGCATCGAACCCGCCTGGGTCATCGGCACATCGATCGGCGCTATCAACGCCGCGCTGATCGCAGGTAACCCACTCGAGCAGCGCATGGAGCGCCTGAACGCGTTCTGGCAGCACGTGGAGCAGCCGAACACAATGGCCGGCCCGCTGGACTGGCTGGGTATGGGCAACTGGGTGGCCAACATGACCACCGTGATGCGCGGCATCCCGGCGTTCTTCGAGCCCAACACCGCAGCCTTGCGCGGAACGCGGGCCAACGTGGGCGTGGAATCCGCCGCCTATTACAGCACCGAGCCGCTGCGCCGGACGCTGGGCGAACTGGTGGACTTCAACAGCCTTCAGGACGGGCCCACGCGGCTGACAGTCGGGGCCGTCAACGCCTGCAGCGGTGCCATGCGCTATTTCGACAGCCGCCGAGAGAGCCTGTGCGTGGAGCATGTGATGGCCTCGGGCGCGCTGCCACCGGCATTCCCGGCCGTGCGCATCGACGGCGAGCCCTACTGGGACGGCGGCATCTACTCCAACACGCCGATCGAGGCCGTACTCGACGACCGTCCGCGACGCGACGCGCTGATCTTCGCCGTCAATGTCTGGCACCAGACCGCGCCAGAGCCCGAGTCGATCTGGCAGGTGATGGGCCGGACCAAAGACATCCAGTTCGCCAGCCGCGCCGACAGCCACATCGCGCGGCAAAAGCAGATTCACCGCCTGCGCCACGTGATCCGCCAATTGACGCAGCAATTGCCGGCCAGCAAGCAGTCGGACCCGGTGATCAAGGAGCTGTCGTCGTGGGGTTGCGGCACGACGATGCATGTGGCCCATCTGTTGGCGCCGCGTCTGGAAGGCGAGGACCACACCAAGGACATCGACTTTTCGCCGTCAGGCGTCAAGGCACGCCGCGAGGCCGGTTATGCCGACACCATGAGCATGATCGAGCGTTCGCCCTGGCGCGAGCCGAGCGATCCGATCGAAGGCGTGATTGAACACCGCTGAGCCAGTCGCCTGCACTTCCACCCGCACATCCCCATCGATCAGGATCGAGACAATCACATGAACAACACGACCCGAAACATGTTCGCCGGCGCCATGCTGGCCTTCGCCTGCCTCGGCGCCGCGCACGCGCAAACCGTGGGACTAGACGGCATCATCCGCGTGCGCAGCGACTACTCGGTGGACGAGACCGTCACGCGCATCCGCGCCGACATCGCGGCCAAGGGCATCATGTTCTTCCAGGCTGTCGATCAGGCACAGCTCGCCGCGAAGGCCGGTATCAAGTTACGGCCCTCGACGCTGCTGGAGTTCGGCAACCCGCCGCTCGGCGCGCAGTTCCTCACCGCCAACGCCAACGCAGGGCTGGACTGGCCCGTGCGCCTGCTGGTCACGCAGGACGAGTCGGGGACAGTCTGGGCGAGCTGGACCGATTTCGCCTGGATTGCGAAGCGCCACGGCATCACGGACCGCAAGATGCAGTTCGACACGGCCTCGGGCGTGGTGCAGTCCATCACGTCGACGGTCATGACGAAGTAGTTTCTGCGTCAGGTCGGCAGCCCCACCCATCCCACGGGCCCTCAAGACACGATGCACACGCACGACGCCATCGTCATCGGCAGCGGCCAGGCTGGGCCTTTCCTGGCCGTGCGCTTGGCGCAGTCTGGCTTGAAGATTGCGCTGATTGAGCGCGAACACTACGGCGGCACCTGCGTCAATGATGGCTGCATCCCGACCAAGACGCTCGTCGCCAGCGCGCGCACGGCCCACATGGCCCGGCGCGCGGCGGAGTACGGCGTGACGCTGGGCGGGTCCGTCAGCGTAGACATGAAGGCGGTGATGGCGCGCAAGGACCGCATCGTGCAGCAGTCGGTAAGCAGCCTGACACAGTGGCTGCAGGGCACTTCCGGGCTGGATCTGGTGTGTGGCCACGCCCGCTTCACGGCCACCGATGCCATAAGGGTCGGCGAACGAGCGTTGTCCGCGCCGAAGATCTTCATCAACGTCGGTGGACGTCCCGTTCTGCCGGACTGGCCCGGCATCGACAGCATTCCCGTGCTGACCAACACCAGCATCATGAGCTTGGATGTGCTGCCGGAACACCTGATCGTGGTCGGCGGCAGTTACATCGGGCTGGAGTTCGCACAGATGTTCCGGCGCTTCGGCGCGCAGGTCACGGTGCTTGAAGTGGCCGAGCGTTTGATCGCGCGCGAGGACACCGAAGTCTCTGCCGAGGTGCAAGCCATCCTGGAACGCGAAGGCGTGCGCTTCGTGCTGGGGGTGCGCAATGGGCGCGTCGAGTGCCGCGGCGACCAGATTCAGGTGACGTGCGAGGCCGGCGGCGTCGCACACGAGGTCACGGCCAGCCATCTGCTGGCGGCCGTGGGCCGGCGGCCCAACACCGACGACCTGGGGCTGCAGGCCGCCGGCATCGCCACCGACAGCTGCGGCTTCATCACGGTGGACGACCAGCTGCGCACCAACGTGCCTGGCGTCTGGGCGTTGGGCGATGCCAACGGCCGCGGAGCCTTCACGCACACGGCTTATAACGACTTCGAGATCGTCGCCGCCAACCTGCTCGACGGGGGCCAGCGCAGCGTCAACGACCGCATCCCCGCGTACGCACTGTTCATCGATCCGCCGCTGGGGCGCGCCGGCATGAGCGAAGCCCAGGTGCGGGCGAGCGGCCGGCCGGCTCTGGTCGGCGTGATGCCGATGAGCCGCGTCGGCCGCGCCAAGGAGCGCGGCGAAACGCAGGGCTTCATGAAGGTGCTCGTCGACGCACAGACCGAACGCATACTGGGTGCTTCGCTGCTCTGCATCGAAGGCGACGAGATCGTCCACACGCTGCTCGACGTGATGGCCGCCGACGCCTCGTACCGCGTGGTGCAGCGTGCCGTGCACATCCACCCCACCGTGAGTGAGTTGATTCCGACCTTGCTCGGGCAACTGGTCCCGCTGCCGTCCCAGGAGCC
>JANMKM010000429.1:0-2988 GCA_031372035.1 Rhodoferax sp.
CACATCCACATGGATCGGCAGCTTGATCATTTGCGCCTCGTCCAGGTCGGTGCCGCGCACATCCACCAGGATGTTCGAGCCACTGCTCTGGCCCTGCCCGGCGGCGGCCTGCTTGCCCGTTGCCGCAACCCGGGGTGTGGCCGACAACTCCAGCAGAAACCCCGGGTTGAAGCCGTCCAGCGTGCGCAACGCGTTGTCGGTGTAGCCGTGGTGGCCCTCGTCGATCACCACCTTCGGCCGCAGCTGGCGCATCACATTGCCGAGTGAACTGTTGACGATGCTGCCCATCTGGCGCCGGGCACCGTCCTGGCCAGCGCCGAACGGCGCATAAACGTCCAGGTTGGGCACTGCCTGCAGCAAGGCCCAGTGGGCTTGAATGTCATCCTCACGCGGCAAGAAACCCAGAACATTGCCCCGGTCGCGAAAGAAGCGCAGCGTCTCCTTGCTCTGGCGTGCGGCGGAGGCCAGCATCAAGACCATCACGCACAGGTGGCTGTCCACATCCAGCCGGCTGAGCGGCGACTGCTTTTCAAGGATCTTGACGCGGCCAGCGCCCGCCGTGTTCAACATCTGCCGGTAAGGGTGGTCGCGGTTGCTCAGGGTCTTGAGCGTTTGCCGGTAGATCGCGTCATTGGGCACCACCCACAGCACCAGGCCGGTGTGGCGCACGAACCAGGTGTTGAACACCCGCGCCACGCTGGCGGCGGCCAGCAGTGTCTTGCCACCACCGGTGGGCACCTTCAGGCAGACATTGGGGATGGCGCGGCCAGCACCGTCAAAGCGGCTGGAGTGCGGCAGTTCCTCAAACGCCGGAGGCAACAGCTGGCGGGCCTTCAGCGCCGCCCACACCTTGCGCGGGTAGTCCTCGGCGGCACGCAGCAAATCGTCGTCGGTGCCCTCCATGGCCCGCAAGGCGGTCAACGCGGGCAGGGCCCGGGCGGCCTGCTGCTTCAGCTCCTGCAGGTAATCACCCATGCGCGCCAGCACGGTCTCCTGGAAGGGCTTCAGTTCGGTGCCGATGGCAGCGCTGGTACGTTGCGGCCTGGGCGGCGACCAAAAGACCTGGCGGTCTCGCGCGATGCGCACCCGCAGCGCCTCGTCCAGCGTGTCCTGCCAGCGCACCAGGTCCACCGGATAGACCATGGGCAAGGCCTGCAATGCGTCCTTGAAATCCAGTACCTCTGATCGCGTCCAGCCCGGCGCGTCCACCGCCAAATCGATGTCCGACCGCGCCCGGTGGTCGCCGCGCGCACGCGACCCGAACAACCAGAGCGCTTGCAGCCCCGGTGTGCGCTCGCACAAGGCACGTATCGCAGCCGCGCTGTGCGGCTCGATCCCGTGAGACGGTGCAAGCTCACTCATCAACCCGCCCTTGCAGCGTGGTGAGCAGGTCACCGAGCAAGCCCGCGCCAGCGGCACGCCCGAAGTGCGCCAGCGCCACTTGCAATCGATCATCGCTGGCCACGATTCAACCCTCCCGATACAAGGCAAACGGCAGCGGCGCGTAGTCGATGCCATGGTCCTTCAACTGCTGGTTGCTCAGGTATTTGGCCGGTGCAAACACCAGATGGCCCTTGGTGGCCTCACCGCGCTGCGCATCTCGCTCGCGGCCCCAGGTTTGCAAGTCACGCGCCACGCTGAGCGTCAGCGCCGCCTCGGGGCTCTTGAGAAACAGCAGTTCAGGCCGGTAGATCATCCACACATGGCGGTCGCGCGCGTCGCCCAGGTAATGGCGGGGCGCCTGGGCCGGCGCGCTGGGCAAGGATGCGCCGGTGGCGGTGTAGAACAGCCAGGCCCCCAACGCCTCAAAGGCCGGCAGGTGCTGGCCGCTGAGCAGCTTGTCAAGTTCCACCGCCTCGCCCAGCGTGCAGTAGGTGAAGCTGCCGCCCAGGCCCTCGGCACGCTCGGACACGCGCTTGACGCCCTCGACGCGCAGCACACCGTCGTCGATCTTGGCCTCGATCTTGTCAAAGCGCTTGCGGGGGGCGCCGGCTGCTGGCACCAGGTCGGCCTGGGCGGTGTCGCCGTCATCGGCCAGGGCCTCGGCGCGCTTGATGGCGTCCACCCGGGCCAGCCATTCATGGGCCTTCTTGAACTGGGTGAAGGTGATCTTTTCTTCCAGCAGGGTCTCGCGTTGGGTGCCGTGCCAGGCATAGCCCTGGATGGCCCGGCGCACCCGCTCGGCGGTCAGGCGGTCGGCGTAGTCTTCACCCTCGATCAGGATGAAGCGACGCTGGCCGCCATCCTTGGCATTGGCCTTGAGCACGGCGTGGGCGGTGGTGCTGCTGCCGGCGAAGGAGTCAAGAACCAGGGCTTCTGCCCGCCCTCAGATTTTTAAAATGCGTTCAATCAAGGCGGTAGGTTTCGGCGTAGCAAAAATATCTTCAGCACCAAACATAGCTTTCAGTTCGAGCTTGGATGTTCTCGAACTGCCAACCTCCGCGTTGTACAGGATCGTTTCGGGCGGCCGGCCCTTGGTGCTATCCGCATAAATACGAAAGTATGGATTCCACCCGCCTACACCACGCTTCCAATCAATCCGCTCGGCCTCAGCCGCAATTTTCTGCGGACTCCACCGCCATGCGCCATCGCCGCCACCCTTCAATTTCGGAAATACCTTGGACCCATCGGGTGCGGTAAGTCCGAAATAGAGATTCGGTCGGGCCTCACGGGTTTCACCCTGCCCGCCCATCGCACGCAATGGCTTTAAGTAGAACTGGCGTCCGTCTTTGTCGCTTTGATCGTAATGGTCAGGAACATCGTCTTCATGCGACTGCAAACGGTTGAAAACAACTTGGTTCATGTCCTTGGCGTAAACCAGCAAGTGATCATGTCGGGTTGAGAAGTAATCAGCATCCATCTTCGGACTGTCTGCTTTCTCCCAAACTGCCGATGCCAGGCAGTTGCCATCCCCAAACACCTCATCCAACACCATCCGCGCCCGGTGCACCTCGTTGTCGTCCAGCGTCATCCAGATCGACCCGCGTT
>JANMKM010000587.1:0-12634 GCA_031372035.1 Rhodoferax sp.
TGATCGACAACGAGCCGCATTCGGCCAGCGTCGAGGCCGAAATCCAGACCGATGTGCTGCTGCTCGGCAGAGCTGACTTCACCCGCTGCCTGCACGAGAACAACTCCATGGTGCTGGCCGTGATGCGTGGTCTGGTGCAGCGGCTGCGCAGCGCCGACCGCAAGATCGAGTCTTTGGCCTTGATGGGGGTCTATGCCCGTGTGGCCAACGCCTTGATCGAACAGGCCACGCCGCTGTCGGAAACCAGTGACGTGCGCATCATCCGGGAGAAGATTTCGCGCCAGGACATCGCCAAGATGGTTGGCGCCTCGCGCGAAATGGTCAGCCGCGTCATGAAGGACTTCGAGGAGCAGGGTTTTATCGAAACCCGGGCCGACGGTTCCATCATCGTGGTCGAGCGGCGCAAGGTGCCGCGTTGAGGCGGCCGGCCAGCCTGGTGGCTGGCGCGGAAATGCCCAGTGTCCGATGACCTATTCACTCAATACGCTCAATAGCGCGCCACCCGCCGCGCGCCCTGCCTGGGCCCGTTTTGCCTCGGAACTGGCATTGCTGGGCTCCTTGCTGCTGCTGGCCTTCTGGCTGCTGGCGATGCTGAGCTACTGGCCACAGGACGCTGCCTGGTCGACCTCCGGTACTGGCGCCGCGCTGCGCAACAAGGGTGGCCGTCTGGGCGCCTGGCTGGCCGATGGCAGCTACTACCTGCTGGGCTTTTCGGTCTGGTGGTGTTTTCTTGCCGGCTTGCGGGCCTGGCTGTCGGCACTTTCGCGCTGGCTGCGGGCGCAGGATGGAACTGTAAAACCAGCGCAGGGCCATTCCCTGGCATCAAGCCGCTGGGCCTTCTGGCTGGGCCTGGGGCTGTTGCTCGGCGCCAGTACGGTGCTGGAGTGGTCACGCCTGTATAGCCTGGAGCCGCGCCTTCCGGACCATGCTGGCGGTGTGTTGGGCTACTGCCTCGGTCCGCTGGCGGTGCAGTGGCTGGGCTTTGCCGGATCCGGCCTGCTGTCGATCGCCCTGGGGCTGGTCGGCTCAGCGCTGGTGTTCCGCTTCTCCTGGGCCCGTATGGCGGAACGCATTGGCGGCTGGGTCGACGGCCAGATCACTTCGCGCCGCGAGCAGCGCGAGATGGAGCAGGATCTGGCACTGGGCCAGCAGGCGGCGCGCGAGCGCGAAGAGGTGATGCTCGAGGAGCGCGAGGAGCGCGAGGAGATTCAGGTACACCATCCTGTGCCGTTGCAGATCGAACCGGTGCTGGTGCAGGTGCCGCGCAGCGAGCGGGTGGCCAAGGAACGGCAGAAGCCTCTGTTCACCGAACTGCCCGACAGCAAACTGCCGCAGGTGGACCTGCTCGACGGTGCCCTGGCGCGCCAGGAAACGGTGGCGCCGGAGACGCTGGAGATGACCAGCCGGATGATCGAGAAGAAGCTCAGGGATTTCGGGGTCGAGGTACGCGTGATCCTGGCGTCACCCGGTCCTGTGATCACCCGCTACGAGATCGAGCCGGCAACCGGCGTGAAGGGTTCGCAGATCGTGGTGTTGGCCAAGGACCTGGCGCGGTCTCTCAGCCTGGTGTCGATCCGCGTGGTCGAGACCATCCCCGGCAAGACCTACATGGCGCTGGAACTGCCCAATGCCAAGCGCCAGGCGATCAAGCTGTCGGAGATCCTGGGTTCACAGGTCTACAACGAAGCCAAGTCGATGCTCACTATGGGCCTGGGCAAGGACATCATCGGCAACCCCATCGTCGCCGACCTGGCCAAGATGCCACATGTGCTGGTGGCCGGAACCACCGGTTCCGGCAAGTCCGTCGGCATCAACGCCATGATCCTGAGCCTGTTGTACAAGGCCGAGGCGCGTGATGTGCGTCTGCTGATGATCGACCCGAAGATGCTGGAGATGTCGGTCTACGAAGGCATACCCCATCTGCTGGCGCGGGTGGTGACCGACATGCGGCAGGCCGCGCACGGCCTGAACTGGTGCGTGGCCGAGATGGAGCGGCGCTACAAGATCATGAGCAAGATGGGGGTGCGCAACCTGGCCGGCTACAACCACAAGATCGACGAAGCCAAGCTGCGCGGCGACGTGATCTACAACCCCTTCAGTCTGACACCGGATGCGCCCGAACCGGTGCAGCGGTTGCCGCACATCGTTGTTGTGATCGACGAACTGGCCGACCTGATGATGGTGGTGGGCAAGAAGATCGAGGAGCTGATTGCCCGGCTGGCGCAGAAGGCACGCGCTGCCGGCATTCACCTGATCCTGGCGACGCAGCGGCCCAGCGTCGACGTGATCACGGGTCTGATCAAGGCCAATATTCCGACCCGCATCGCGTTCCAGGTGTCGAGCAAGATCGACAGCCGCACCATCCTCGACCAGATGGGCGCCGAGGCACTGCTGGGCATGGGAGATATGCTGTACATGCCCAGTGGCACCGGTTTGCCGATCCGGGTGCACGGCGCCTTTGTCAGTGACGAGGAGGTGCACCGGGTGGTGAGCTACCTCAAGACCCAGGGTGAGCCCAATTACATCGAGGGCGTGCTCGAAGGCGGCACGGTGGACGGCGAGGGTGAGGCCGGCCTGGATGGCGCCGCCGGCGGCGAGAAGGATCCGATGTACGACCAGGCGGTGGAAGTGGTGCTGAAGAACCGCAAGGCCAGTATTTCGCTGGTGCAGCGCCATCTGAAGATCGGCTACAACCGCGCCGCCCGGCTGGTGGAGGACATGGAGAAGGCCGGTCTGGTCAGCGCCATGAGCACCAATGGCCAGCGTGACATCCTGGTGCCGGCCCGGGCCGAATGATGAACTGCTGGATCCGCCTTTGCGCCGCGATCGCCCTGCTGTCGGCCCACGCCGACATGGCCTGGGCGGGCGGCATGGAAAGCCTGGAGCTGTTCGTGCGCAACGTGCACGCAGGCCGCGCCGAGTTCACCCAGGTGGTGACGGCACCGGCCAGGGAGGGCGCGGCGCCGCGGGTGCGCAGCTCCAGCGGCAGCTTCGAGTTTGTGCGCCCCGGGCGCTTTCGCTTCATCTATCGCAAGCCGTTCGAGCAGACCATCGTGGCCGACGGCCAGACCCTGTGGTTGCACGACGTGGACCTGAACCAGGTCAGCGCCCGCAAACAGGCAGCGGCGCTGGGCTCCACGCCCGCGGCACTGATCGCCTCGGCTGCGGACCTGCGCGCCCTGCAGGCCGACTTTGTGCTGCGCGACGAGGCCGACAAGGACGGTCTGCAGTGGGTTAGCGCCACGCCGAAGGCGCGCGATGGCCAGCTGCAAACTGTGCGGGTGGGGTTTGCTGCGGGCGAGAAGGCGCCCGTACTGGCGGCGCTGGAAATCATCGACAGCTTTGGTCAGCGCTCGGTGCTGAGTTTTCGCAAGTTCGAGACCAACCCGGTCTTTGCTGTCGACGCCTTCCAGTTCAAGCCGCCGGCCGGTGCTGACGTGATCCGCCAATAGTCCCTGGCTCGTGGCGTGCCTGAGCTCCGCCGGATGGGCACGCCGGCGTCGGAGCGGAATTTGACGGCGCTGCGCTTGCAGGAGAGCCCGGCGCTTCGCTTGATGCAAGTCAATACGCCAGGCGACGGACTGTGCACTATTGCATGTATGTGGTCGCATGCACACAACAGTTCTCGCCAGTGCCACACGCTGCGGGCTATTGGCATGCAATCTGAGGGGCGATTTGTCTTGGGGATCGGCTCCATCGTCCCACATAGTCACTGCACGTTGACGTACTGACAGCAAGAACAAGTCGTGCCCATATTCGAACATCTGGAGCAGCTGCGCGCCTTTGAGCGCCGCCATTTGCGCTTCCTGCAAACGCTGGAAGACCACGATATGGTCAAAGCCATTGGCTTGTACCAGGCCCGTGGCAAGCCGCTGACACTGAAGCAGCTGTCGGGCCTGGAGATCGGCTCCATGGCCACCTTGCAGCGCCGCCTGGCCCGGCTCAAACGCCTGGGTGTGGTGGTGCAGCGTCGCTCGGAGGTGGACCGGCGCAACGTCGAGCTGGAGCTTGGCAGCCGCATTCAGCGCATGTTTCAGCGCTACAGCGCCCTGCTCGTGGCCAAGCCGGCTGGCAATGGTGCCGATCCGTCGGCAGACGGGCCCATACCCTTCGCGGAGCCAGTGCTGCGTTCGCTGCGCGAGCGCGCAGGTGCCGCCAAGCCAATGAAATAGAGCACAGCGTGCTCCTGCTTTTGTAGCGGCCGGGTTGCCAACGCAGCCCGCACCGGCCGTTCCCTAGAATTACCGCATGCATGCACCCTTGGCCGAACGCCTGCGCCCGACCCGCCTGGATGCGGTGATAGGCCAGAGCCACCTGCTGGGGCCGGGCATGCCTTTGCGCATGGCCTTCGAGACCGGGCAACCGCACAGCTGCATCCTGTGGGGACCGCCCGGAACCGGCAAGACCACCATCGCGCGCCTCATGGCCGAGGCCTTTGACGCCCAGTTCATCAGCATCAGTGCCGTGCTCGGAGGTGTCAAGGACATCCGCGAGGCGGTGGAGCAGGCCCAGCGTGCCCGCGGCACTTTGCTGGAGCTGTCGGCCGGTGCGGCAGGTCGGCAGACCATTGTGTTTGTGGATGAGGTGCACCGCTTCAACAAGAGCCAACAGGATGCGTTCCTGGCGCATGTTGAGTCGGGTCTGTTCACCTTCATCGGCGCCACCACCGAGAACCCGTCGTTTGAAGTGAATTCGGCGTTGCTGTCGCGGGCCACGGTCTATGTACTGCAGCCGCTGTCGGAAACCGATCTGATGGCCATCATTGCGCGGGCTCAAGGCTCGGGCGCGGTGCCGGCCCTGGAGGACGGTGCGGTGCAGCGGTTGACAGCCTTTGCCGATGGTGACGCCCGACGGCTGCTCAACACCCTGGAGACCCTGGCCGTAGCCGCCACGCAGCAGCAACTGAGCCTGATCACCGACAGCTGGTTGCTGCGGGTGCTGGGTGAGCGCATGCGCCGCTATGACAAAGGCGGCGACCAGTTCTACGACAGCATCAGCGCGCTGCACAAATCGGTGCGCGGCTCCGACCCGGACGCGGCCCTGTACTGGCTGGTGCGCATGCTCGATGGCGGCGCCGACCCGCGCTACATGGCGCGACGGCTGGTGCGCATGGCCAGCGAGGACATCGGCCTGGCGGACCCACGGGCGCTGCGGCTGGCGCTGGATGCGGCGGAGGTGTACGAGCGCCTGGGCTCGCCCGAGGGCGAGCTGGCCATTGCCGAATGCGTGCTCTATCTGGCGGTGGCGCCGAAGTCCAACGCCGCCTATGCCGCCTACAACGCGGCCCGGGCCCTGGTGAAGCAGGACGGCACGCGGCCGGTGCCGCTGCGCCTGCGCAATGCGCCGACGCAGTTGATGAAGGACCTGGAGCATGGCCGTGGCTACCGCTACGCCCATGACGAGGCCGACGCCTTTGCCGCCGGCGAAAACTACTTTCCCGATGGAATGGCGACGCCGGTGTTCTACCAGCCGGTCGAGCGTGGCCTGGAGTTGCGCATCGCCGAGAAGCTGCGCGATCTGCGGCGCCGCAATGCCGCCGCGCAAGGGCTGGAACCGCCCTCTGGCGCGGGCCCCGCGCAAGGGTAAACCCCGGCGCCGCAGGCCCGGTCTGGCAGGGGGCCTTGACTACAATCGCCACGACTGCCCGCCCGTGCCTGCGAGCGCTGATGGCGGGTTTCTTGCTAACAGTTTGGGAAGTGTTTGCGAGCGCCGAATGTACCGGCGCTCGCTTCAATCCGGCATGGTTCAAGGGACCGCGCGGCAGGCAGGTACAGGGGTACGCAGGCCTGCGCAGAATCGGAGAGTTTTATGGAAACCTTGCTACAGCAGATCATCAATGGTCTGGTGCTGGGCAGCATGTATGCGTTGGTGGCCCTGGGCTACACCATGGTCTACGGCATCATCAACCTGATCAATTTTGCCCATGGCGAGGTGTTGATGGTCGGGGCCCTGACCAGCTGGACCATCATCGGCCTGATGAAGGAGGGCATGCCCGGCACACCCGGCTATGTGATCCTGTTCGTCGCCCTCATCATCTCCTGCATCGTCGCTGCCACGCTCAACTTCGTGATCGAGAAGGTGGCCTACCGGCCGCTGCGCAACAGCCCCAAGCTGGCACCGCTGATCACCGCCATCGGCATGTCGATCCTGCTGCAGACGCTGGCCATGATCATCTGGAAGCCCAATTACAAGCCCTACCCCACGCTGTTGCCGGCGACGCCCTTCAATATCGGCGGGGCCGTGATCACGCCAACCCAGGTGCTGATTCTGGGGCTGACCGCGGTCTCGCTGGCGATCCTGATGTGGGTGGTGAATTTCACCCGCCTGGGGCGCGCCATGCGGGCCACGGCCGAGAACCCGCGGGTGGCGGCCCTGATGGGCGTCAAGCCCGACGTGGTGATCTCCGCCACCTTCGTCATCGGCGCCATCCTGGCGGCAATTGCGGGCGTGATGTGGGCCTCCAACTACGGCACGGTGCAACACACCATGGGTTTCCTGCCGGGCCTGAAGGCCTTCACGGCCGCGGTGTTCGGCGGCATCGGCAATCTGGCCGGGGCGGTGGTGGGGGGCATCCTGCTGGGCCTGATCGAGTCCATTGGCGCCGGCTATATCGGCGCTCTCACCGGCGGCGTGCTCGGCAGCCACTACTCCGACATCTTCGCTTTCATCGTCCTGATCTTCGTGCTGACGCTGCGGCCATCGGGTCTGCTGGGTGAGCGGGTTGCGGACCGCGCTTGACCAAGGGGGCATCATGCATCTGAAGAACCCCAAGCTCACCTTGGCCCTGTCGGCCGTCGGCCTGCTGATTCTGCCTTTTGTGTTGCAGGGCTTCGGCAACGCCTGGGTGCGCATTGCCGACATGGCCTTGCTGTATGTGCTGCTGGCGCTGGGCCTGAATATCGTGGTCGGCTACGCCGGGCTGCTGGACCTGGGCTTCGTCGCCTTCTTTGCGATAGGTGCCTACATGTTCGGTTTGCTGGCCTCGCCGCATCTCACGGAAACCTTCCCGGCCATTGCCGCCATGTTCCCTCAAGGGCTGCACACGCCGCTGTGGCTGGTGATCCCGCTCGGTGCGGGAGTGGCGGGCATCTTCGGCATCCTGCTGGGTGCGCCGACACTGAAGCTGCGTGGCGACTACCTGGCGATCGTGACACTGGGCTTTGGCGAAATCATCCGGGTGTTCCTGAACAACCTGGACCACCCGCTCAACATCACCAACGGACCCAAGGGCATCAACCAGATCGACTCGATCAAGTTCTTTGGCCTGAACCTGGGCAAGCCGGTGACGGTAGGTGGCTTCGAGATTGCTTCGGTCTCGTTGTACTACTACCTGTTCCTGGCGCTGGTGCTGGTCAGCATCGTGATCTGCCACCGGCTGGAGGTCTCGCGCATCGGCCGCGCCTGGATGGCGATCCGCGAGGACGAAATCGCTGCTAAGGCCATGGGCATCAACACCCGCAACATGAAGCTGCTGGCCTTCGGCATGGGTGCCACCTTTGGCGGTGTCGCCGGCACGATGTTCGGTGCCTTCCAAGGCTTTGTCTCGCCCGAGTCCTTCAGCCTGATGGAGTCGGTGATGATTGTCGCCATGGTGGTGCTGGGCGGCATCGGCAATCTGCCGGGTGTGATTCTTGGTGCGGTGCTGCTGTCGGCCTTGCCCGAAGTGCTGCGCTACGTGGCGGGACCGCTGCAGGCCATGACCGACGGCCGACTCGACTCCGCCATCCTGCGCCAACTGCTGATTGCGCTGGCCATGGTCACGATCATGCTGATGCGTCCGCGCGGCCTGTGGCCGTCGCCCGAGCATGGCAAGTCGCTGCAGAACCGCGTTTGATGGCTGGAGCGAACATGACAGTTACCGCAACCCCCAGCGCTGCCAACATCCGGGCCACCGCCGAGTCCGTGCTCAAGGTCACAGGCGTGTCCAAGCGTTTTGGCGGCCTGCAGGCCTTGAGCGATGTCGGCATCCATATCCGCCGTGGCCAGGTCTATGGCCTGATAGGTCCCAACGGTGCCGGCAAGACCACCTTCTTCAATGTGCTCACCGGCCTGTACACGCCCGACAGCGGCACATTCGAGTTGGCGGGCAAGACCTACCAGCCTACGGCGGTGCATCTGGTGGCCAAGGCCGGCATCGCCCGCACCTTCCAGAACATCCGCCTGTTTGCAGAGATGACGGCGCTGGAAAACGTGATGGTGGGGCGGCACATCCGCACCGGCTCGGGCCTGCTGGGCGCCATCTTCCGCACGCCCGGCTTCAAGGCCGAGGAAAAGGCCATCGCCGACCGCTCGCACGAGCTGCTGGAATACGTGGGCATCGGCAAGTTTGCCGACTACAAGGCCCGCACCCTGAGCTATGGCGACCAGCGCCGGCTGGAGATTGCCCGGGCCCTGGCGACCGACCCGCAACTGATCGCGCTGGACGAGCCGGCCGCGGGCATGAACGCGACCGAGAAGGTGATGCTGCGCGAGCTGATCGACCGCATCCGCAACGACAACCGCACCATCCTGTTGATCGAGCACGACGTCAAGCTGGTGATGGGGCTGTGTGACCGGGTCACGGTACTGGACTATGGCAAGCAGATTGCGGAAGGCACGCCGGCCGATGTGCAGCGTGACCCGAAGGTGATCGAGGCCTACCTCGGCACTGGTGGACATTGAGCGGGGAATCACGATGACTGCAAAGACGTTGCTCAAGGTCACGGGCCTGAAGGTTGCCTATGGCGGCATCCAGGCTGTCAAGGGCGTGGATTTCGAGGTGCACGAGGGCGAACTGGTGTCGCTGATCGGCTCCAACGGCGCCGGCAAGACCACCACCATGAAGGCCATCACCGGCACCCTGCCGATCAATGCCGGTGACATCGAATACTTGGGCGCCAGCATCCGCGGCAAAGGCGCCTGGGACCTGGTGCGGCTGGGCCTGGCCATGGTGCCGGAGGGCCGGGGCGTGTTCACCCGGATGACGATCACGGAGAACCTGCAGATGGGTGCCTACATCCGCACCGACAAGCCCGAGATCGCGGCTGACGTGGACAAGGTGTTCACCATCTTTCCGCGGCTCAAGGAGCGCAAGGACCAGCTCGCCGGCACCATGTCGGGTGGCGAACAGCAGATGCTGGCGATGGGCCGCGCGCTGATGAGCCGGCCCAAGGTGCTGCTGCTCGATGAGCCGTCGATGGGTCTGTCGCCGATCATGGTGGACAAGATCTTCGAGGTGGTGCGCGACGTCGCGGCCCAGGGCGTCACGATCCTGCTGGTGGAGCAGAACGCCAGCCGAGCGCTGGGCATTGCCGACCGTGGCTACGTCATGGAGTCCGGCCTGGTGACCATGAGTGGTGACGCCAAGCAGATGCTCAACGACCCCAAGGTACGTGCCGCCTATCTCGGCGAGTGAGAGGTAAATGTGGCTGCAAGGCGCATGCAGCAAACACGGAGCGCTACCAGAAGCGTAGCACCACAGAGGTTGCGCCAAACCTTTGGGAAGGATGGGCCGCGCGATGTCTGATCGATCGCTGGGGGTTCTGCTGGCCACGGTGGGCTCGCGCGGCGATGTGCAACCCATGCTGGCGCTGGCCCAGGCATTTGCCGAGCGCGGCCATCGTCCGCTGGTCGCGGCACCACCGAACTTCGAAGCCTGGGTGCGCGGCCTGGGGCTCGCCTTCGCACCGTTGGGCGTCGACATGCAGGTCTTCCTGGAGCGCAACGTTGACATCATGACTGGCCATCCGCTGAAAATGGCCCGTGCTGCAAGGCGCTTCTTTGCAGACCAGGTGCCGGTGCAGGCCGATCAGCTGCTGCCGCTGTGCCAGGGCCAGGACGCACTGGTATTCGGTGGCCTGGCGCGGGTGGCGCCGACCATTGCTGAGCATCTGCGGCTGCCGGCGCTGGGTGTGCAGTACACCACCTGCATGCTGGCTTCGAGCCTGCATCCGCCACCGGCCATTCCCCGGCACGGCCTGCCGCACTGGCTCAACCGGCTGATGTGGCGCATGGACCGCGTGGTTGGCAACCTGGTGCTGTGCCGCAGTTTCAATGCCGCGCGCGAAAGGATGGGCATGCCGCCGATCCGCCAATTTCGCGGCCACGTGTTCGAGGACTGCCCGCAGGTGATTGCCGCGGACGAGCCGCTGTTTCCACCCGACCCGGCCTGGCAGGGGCGCTACCCCTATGCCAATTTCATCTACTTCGAGGATCCGCAGCCACTGGACCCAGATCTGGATGCCTGGTTGCGCGACGGCGAGCCGCCGGTGTTTGTCGGTTTTGGCAGCATGTCGGGCGAAGGCACCCAGCGGATCGAGGCCATGATCATCGAGGCGGTTGCTGCCACCGGGCGGCGCTGCATCGTTGGCGCGGGCTGGGCCGGGCTCGGAGGAGCCGGCGCCTTGCCAGCCCACTGGCGCGTGGTGCGCGACGCGCCGCACGCCCTGCTGTTCCCGCGCATGGCGGTGGTAGTGCACCACGGTGGCTCGGGCACCACCGCGCAAGCCTTGCGTGCTGGCGTACCGCAGGTGCTGCTGCCGCTGATCCTGGACCAGTTCCACCACGCCCATCGGCTGCATCTCGCCGGCCTGATACCGCGTCCGGTGCGGATGGAGCACATCACGGCGCCGGAACTGACAGCCGCAATCCAGGCGGCGTTGGCCTTGCCGCGCGATCCGATGCAGGTGGTTGCCCATAGACTGCGCGCCAGCAGCGCTGTCCAGCAGATCGTGGGCAGGGTCGAAGCCCTTGTGGCCGCTGCGCCACGAGGACTGGCCGCTGAGGCTGCGTGATGTCCAGTGCGGCCTGATCGTCATTAGCGACGAGACCCGGCAGATGCTTGGCGACCGGAGGGTGCAAGCGACGTTCGTGGGCGAAGCCGCGGACGGGCAGTTGCCGGCGCTTCGGTGCTTGGTCCTTCCACTACGTTGCGCTGCGCTCCACTGCGTCACGGGACTTCCCTGCGATGCTCCCCGACCAGGGCAAATCGACAAACTCGGACGCGAGTACGCGTCCTCAAACAGTGTCGATTTGGCGCGCAAGCGCGCCGACCCTGGCCGGGTGCGCTTCTCGGCTGCGCACAGGCGCGCCATCAACTGCCCGCCCGTGGCTTTGAAGCGGCCTCATTGGCCATCAGCCCGTACTGGGGTGACGACTTTGCCGATTTCAATATCCTTTGCGCCCACCGGCTTCGATGGGATAAGCTCTTGATTCACATGAAAAAAACAACACCAATCACGGCCATAGCGCGATACGGCGCGCCATGTTAGTTCGCAGTTTTGCCGGCTACATCGAAAGTTAGAACTATGGCGAAGGCTCTTGCTTATCGACGCAGTCTTGGCAACTGGCTATCGGCTTTCGGTGGAGCGATTACTTTTGGCTGCGTGCTTGGTGTGATGGTTGGAGCGATCTCGTACGGCTACATGAATGTCAAAGTTGACGCCGTCTGGTATCTAGGCATCGGCACATTTACTGCAGTTTGTGCTGCAGCATTTTTGATGTGGCTGTATTGGCGAGACGACTTCACCGTCAAAGATGTATGGCGAGCTTTGTGGAAGGCGGTTGAAGGTGGTGGATAGTTCTAACAGGTCCGCCGAACGGACCCACAACGGCAGGCAACGCTCCCGCCATTCTTCGGGCCGGAGCACGCCGTTGCGGTCCGCTCGCGTCCGACGTTAAATTTTTTCCACCATGCTGGGTATTTTGTAGATACAATATACCATGCTCACATGGGACGAAGCCAAGCGCAAGCTCAACATCAAGAAGCATGGGCTGGACTTTGTCGGATGCGATGCAATCTGGGATCACTTCACAGTAACCCGTGAGGACATACGGGAAGACTATGGCGAAGCGCGCCAAGTCTGTTTCGGCATCCTGCACGGCGAAGTGGCTGTTTTGGTTTATACGGAACGCCCGATAGGGCCGCACGTCATCTCCTTGCGGAGGGCAGAAAAGCATGAAGCTCGTTACTACCGCCAAGTTGCCAAAGAAAACCTCGGCTAAGGTATCCGATCCGGACAACCCCGCATGGACAGAGGACATGCTTGGCGCTCCTGTGGTCCGCCGCGGCCGTGGGCCGCAAGCCGCACCCACCAAAGTGCTGACGTCTATTCGCCTGGATGCAGACGTATTGGAGTATTTCAAGTCGCAAGGTACGGGCTACCAATCACGTATCAACGACACGCTTCGGGTGGCAGTGAATCAAGATTTAACTGGTCGTCCAAGGCCGACAGCGCGGAAACGCGCTGCGGCTTGACTTCGACGGTAAAGCGCATGACCCGCAAACGTACCGCTCTTGTTGAAAGCCAGCTATGGAAGCTGCGTGTTGCGTTTGCCATGGTCATTTTTGCCGGCGGGCTGATGTGGTTCGACCAGCAGGTTTCGGCTTTCACTGGCGTCCCGAAGTACTTGCCCACGTTGGTAGGGACGTTGCTGGCGTTTATGACGCTCGCTATTTCCGTGGCGGCCGTGAAGTGCCCCAACTGTGGCGTCAGCCTCATATGGTTCGCGATGTCGCAAGAGACGGCCGGTGGCTGGCTGGCATGGTTGCTTCGTGAAAGTACCTGTCCGAAATGCCGGTTTTCCGTTGAATCCAATGATGCTGGCGAAAATGCGCTCTAACAGGTTCGTCGATT
The DNA here is from genome assembly GCA_031372035.1 of Rhodoferax sp. Lineage (GTDB taxonomy): Bacteria > Pseudomonadota > Gammaproteobacteria > Burkholderiales > Burkholderiaceae_C > CAISIP01. The sequence goes on from JANMKM010000587.1 coordinate 12,615, forward strand.
GGACCCACAACGGCAGGACG
>JANMKM010000596.1:0-6993 GCA_031372035.1 Rhodoferax sp.
GCGCACTGGTGCTGGGCTGGGCGCTGAGCGGCGCTGTCGGACATGCGGCCGACTTCACGATCTACACCACCGACTTTCCGCAGCTGGTGGAACTTGAGGGCGAGCGGGTCAAGGGCCTGTATGTGGAACTGATGCTGCAGGTGGAAGCGCGTACCGGCCACCGCTTCAACTGGCGCTTCCAGCCCTGGCCCCGGGCCCAGCTCTCAGCCAGCAACGACCCCAACGGCCTGGTCGCCAACTTCACCCGCACCCCGGAGCGCGAGCCACAGTACCGCTGGATCGGCATCATGGGGTGGGGCCGCTACGGTGTGTTCGTGCTCGACAAGCACCCGGCGCAGACGCTGACCGCCCTGGGTAGCGAGCGCATCGGCTATCTGCAAGGCTCGGACGCGCTGCAGGTGTTGCACAGCGCCGGATTCGCGAGCCTGGAGGCGGCCAACACCGTGCAGGCCAATGCCCACAAGCTGCACCTGGGCCGCATTGCCGGCTGGGCGATCAATCTGTGGACCGGCCCCGCGGTCTACCGCAAGGCCGGCTACGCGCTGCACGATCTGCGGGTACTGCCGCTGAACGAGGCCTGGGACCAATGGCTGGCGGCCTCACCGCAGTTCCCCGTGGAAGCCGCGGCGCAGATCGACGCCGCGCTGCGCACTCTGCGCGCCGACGGCAGCATGAAGGCACTGGAGGCCAAATACTGGCAGGCACTGCCGGGCATGGCCCATCCGGCGCTGGCCAAGGGACGTTGAAGGGAGCCAGGCCGAGACTGTCCGCAGGGTGCAGGGCGGCCGAACGCTTTCTGGCTGGCGCTGTGTGGGATAGCGAACAGACCAGGGCGCGCGGCCACGGCATCGTCGGGCCAGGAGTATCGCCATGGTTTCAACCCTGTTCGTTTTCCGGTGCCCGCCGGCAGTGCCATGACAGCCGCCCAGACCCAGGCCGCGACCGGCGCGTCTGGCGCTGCGCACCCGTCCAAGCCCGGCCGCGAGATCGGCCGGGCCCCCAATGTGCGCGACTTCTCGGCGGTGCGGGCCGGGTTCCGTGCCAGCGGTGGCACCGCGCGCGCCGACGAGCTGGCGCGCCTGCTGCAGCAGCGCCAGCGCGGTGACTTTGTCGGCCTGGCGCGGCTCATCGTCGCCGGCGAGGTGCTGGGTTTCGAATGGCACGGCAGTTTCTGGATTCCACTGTTCCAGTTCGAGTTGCGGGATTTGTCGATGAAGCCCGGGCCCCGCCAGGTCATGGCCGAGTTGACACCTGTGCTCGATGCGTGGACCCTGGCGGTCTGGTTCGTGCAGACCAACGACTGGCTGCGCGGCAGCCGGCCGGTGGACCTGCTCGATTCCCATCTGGATGCAGTGCTTGAAGCCGCGCGCGCCGACCGCTTTATTGCCACCGGTTGACAATCACACATGCGCACCATCTACCTGCCTTTCCTGCGGTTTCCGGCTTTCATCGTCGGTCTGTGTCTGCTGGCCTGCACCACATGGGTCCGGGCCGACCCGCCGGCACGGGTGGCCCGCATCGCCTATCTGGCTGGGCCCGTCAGCCTTTCGGTCGCCAGCCAGAATGGATGGGTGCCAGCCAGCCTGAACCGGCCGCTGACAGGCGGCGACCGGCTCTGGATTGATGCTGGCGGACAGGTGGAGCTGCAACTCGGCGGCGCCACGCTGCACCTGGGCCCGAATACCGACCTGGCACTGCTGCAGCTCGACGATCGGCTGCTGCAACTGCAGCTGGCACAGGGCAGCCTGATCGTGGGTACACCGCGCATGGCCAGCAGCCAGGTGATCGAGATCGACACGCCTAACCTGGCCTTGAATGTACGCCGCGGCGCCGAGCTCCGGATGGATGTCCGGCCGCAGGCCGACCACAGCGACGTCTTCATGCGCCAGGGGCAGGCCGAGGCTTTTGGCGGGGGACTGGCCTACACCCTGCAGCCGCACCAGAACCTGCGATTTGCCGCATCCGACCTGCGCCAGATCCAGCCGCTGCCCACCCCCGGCAGCGACGCACTGGACCGCTGGGCGAGCGAGCGCGATCGGGCCTACGACCGCTCGCCATCGGCCCGCCATGTTGCGCCCGACCTGATTGGCTACCAGGACCTGGACGACAACGGCGTCTGGCGCAATGATCCCGACTACGGCCAGGTCTGGTACCCCAGCCGCGTGGCCACCGACTGGGCTCCCTACCGCGACGGCCACTGGAGCTGGATCGATCCTTGGGGCTGGACCTGGGTCGACGACGCACCCTGGGGCTTTGCCGTCACCCACTACGGCCGCTGGGCCCGCCTGGGTAGCGCCTGGGCCTGGGTACCCGGGCCGGTGCGCAGCCAGGCCTGGTATGCACCCGCGCTGGTGGTTTTTGTCGGCGGCAACAACTTCCAGTTGGGTCTGGGTGGTGGCAATGTGGGCGCGGTGGCCTGGTTTCCGCTGGCGCCGCGCGAGGTCTACCGCCCCGCCTATGCCGTCAGCCGTGGCTACTTCGAGAATGTCAACCGCAGCAACACGGTGATCAACACCACCGTGATCAACAACTACTACCGCAACCCGCAGCGCGCCGATATCCCATACGCGAACCGCCAGGTCGGTGGCGCCGTGATTGCGGTGCCGCTGAACAACTTTGTGCAGTCGCGCCATGTTGGTCGGGACACCATGCCGGTCGGGCGGGACCGGCTGGCAAACGGTGTGGTGAGCCATCTGGCACCCGCGGCGCCGGTGCCCGGCAGCGTGCCGAGCCTGGCCGGTGGTGCCGGCGGGCCGCCACAGCATGGCTATGAGCGGCCGCGCGGCGGGCAATCCGGCGCTCAGGGACCGCAACCGGGCTTGCCGGAACAACCGCGCGGCGCCAATACACGGCCCGGGCCGATGTGGAACGGCGGCCCACGACACCAGCAGCCACCGACAGTGCCGGCACCCGCCGCGCCGCCAGTGGCAGCACAGCCCGTCGCACCCGCTGCCGCCGCCAACCCCACGCCACAGACCAACAACCGGCCGCCGCGGGCCCAGCCGCAACCAGCGCCAACGCCGATGACCCTGGACAACGGGCTGCCTGCACAGCGCGCGCCAGAGCCCGGTGTACCAGCGCCGGCTGCCGCAGCGCCGGCCGCAGCACGAACGCGACCAGCACCACCGCCCGCGCCCCCTGCTGCGCAGCCGCCGCAGCCGCAAGTCGCGACGCCGGTGCCGCCGCCCGCACCGGCAGCGGCGCGCCCGCCGCCCGCCCAGCCGACAACAACACCCAATCCGACGCCTGCAGCAGCGCCGCTGGCACAGCCTCCGTCACAGGCACGCGAAGCGCGCAGCCCGGCCAGCCGGGGCCCAAACCGCCGCGATCCGGACGAGCGCCGGGGCTAGGACGGCGAGCGCGGACGCAACAAACCCTGAGGCAGCCTCGCGCAAGCCCTTGTCGCGGCAATGTGAGGTAGCGCACAGACCGGCACCCTGGCTGCGGGCAAGGTGCTGCGATGTCCCTCCCTGTCGCAGCACCGCATGGCCCTGGAGCCTCCTGACCCCACCCATCTGGTGGCCTTGCGGACAGCGCACATCCTCAGGCATCCCGGCGCCTTCGCCCTGCGCACGCTCAAGGCCTTCCGTGCCAACCTGGGTCTGCTGCTGGCCGGCGCCGTGGCCTACTACGCGCTGCTGTCGATCGTGCCAATGCTGATCCTGACCGTGATTGCGCTGTCGCATTTTGTGCCCCAGGACGCGCTGCTGCAAACCCTGGGCCGCTACCTGGAGTGGTTGATGCCGGGGCAGTCCCGCGCGATCGTGGACGAGCTGTCCCACTTTGTGGCGCACCGGGATGTTCTGGGACCGGTGTTGCTGGTCAGCATGCTGTTCTTCAGCTCGCTGGCCTTTACCGTCCTGGAAAACGCCATGTCCGTGATCTTCCACCACCGCGTGGCAATCCGGCGCCGACACTTTCTGGTGTCGGCCCTGATGCCCTATGCCTGCATCGTCTCGCTGGGCCTGGGCCTGCTGCTGGCCACCCTGGTCGCCGGCAGCCTGCAGATGCTGGGCCAGCACAGCGTAGACTTTCTGTGGCGCCGCTGGTCGCTCGATGGCCTGTCCGGAGTACTGCTGTACCTGCTGGGTTTTGCCGGCGAAGTGTTCGTGCTGACCGCGGTCTATCTGGTGATGCCGGTGGGTCGGCTGTCGTTGCAGCACGCCCTGATTGGTGCCGTGGCCGCAGCCGTCCTGTGGGAACTGTCGCGGCGGCTGCTGGTGTGGTACTTCAGCACGCTGTCGCAGATCGGTGCGGTCTACGGCTCGCTGACCACGGCCATAGCCGTGCTGCTGAGCCTGGAGCTGGCAGCGACACTGTTGCTGCTGGGCGCACAGGTAATCTCGGAATACGAGCGCGTGGTCTGGAACCGGCCGCAGCCGCCGGCCGCGGACTTCCGCACCGGACCCGCCTGAGCCCGGTGGTTGTGAATCAGCCGTCGGTCTGAGCATCCGTCGCGCGGCGGGTGCGGGCACGCTGCAGCAGGATGTTGATCAACAGCGCGGCCGCTGCCGAACTGGCCAGCGCCGGCGAGCCCAGCAGCAGCTGCGCCAGGCCGTCAACTGCCTGCACACTGACTTGCTGTACATGGTTCACCAGGGCGACGATGTCGCTGGCGCGCACGTTCCGCGCATCCTCCACCCGCACCTGGAGGTCGGGCCAGCCGCTGCGAAACCGGATCGACGCAAACACGCCGTTGGCAACCGCTACCACTGACAGCACACCCAGCGGCCGCAGCAGCTGCCCCAGCAGCCGGCTGCGGTCATTCGGCGCCGCACTCTCATAGACCTTGGCCACCAGCTGCGACAGCAGCCCGGCACGCACTGCCGGTGGCGCGGTGGCATACACCTCCCGCACCAGTTGGGTGATAGGTACTCCGACACCCAGGGTTGGCAGTGTCGCTGGGATGGTGTTTGGGGATTCGCTATTGTTGTTCATGCGGTCTGGCTCCTGGTTGGGCGGCCGCCCGGCGCGGCGCAGCGCGTGCTGTCACGCAGGAATGCAGTATGGCCGTGTGCACCCTGCTGCCGTGTATCGATGTGTTATCGCTTCATCGACATTGCGTACAGTGGTTACCAACAGCCGGCTGCCCGCTCCGGGCTGTGTGTTCCAGCGAACAGTGACCTGGATCAATATGCTCCAGACTGCACGGCTTACGCTCAGGCTATTGAGCAACCGCAAGGAGTCACCGTGTCCCATTACCACGCCGTCGTCTGGCTCGACCATGCCCAGGCCCATGTCATGCACATCAGTCCGGACGACGTGGAAAAGTCCATCATCCACCCCACCAGCGCGCACCGGCATCTGCATGCGCGCGCCGGCACCACCGGCAGCGGCCGCCTGCCGGAGGACCAGCACTACTACCACGAGGTGGCGCTGGCCCTGGCCGGCGCCGAGGAAATCCTGGTCATTGGCCCGGGCCAGGCCAAGCTGCAACTGATCAAGCACATCCAGACCCATGACGGCGCCTTGACCGCCAAGGTGGTGGGCGTGGAAACCGTCGACCATCCCAGCGATGGCCAGGTCGTGGCCTATGCCCGCAAGTATTTCCAGGCCAAGGACCTGATGCTGTAGCAGGCCGCTATGGATACAGGAGCGCCCTGTGCCATGTCCATCGGCTTCTTCACCCTATTTCCACCGTGGTCTGGACATCTGGAAGAGCTGCTCGGGGCCAATGGAAAAATAGTCGGCCGGTCCGCCACCACGCAGGATCGGCGCTGCGGCGGCCGTCTGGTAGATGCCATCCTTGAGCAGCGAACGGTCAATATGTACCGCCACCACCTCGCCCAGCACCAGCCAGGTGGGCACCTTGACGCCGTCCACGCCTTGCAGCTGCAACACCTGCGTGCTGCGGCACTCGAAGGCCACCGGGCTTTCACCCACTCTGGGTGCCAGCACCAGGCTTGACGCCACCGGCGTGAGGCCGGCCAGCGCGAACTCGCTGACCTCCGGCGCCACATTGGCACAGGTCTGGTTCATGGCCTCCGCCAGAGGCCGCGTCGCCAGGTTCCAGACAAACTCTCCGGTCTGTTCGATGTTGCGCACCGTGTCCTTGTAGCCAATGCTGGCAAAGCCGATGATCGGTGGCGTGTAGTTGAAGGCGTTGAAAAAACTGTAAGGCGCCAGGTTCAACGCTCCGGCGGCGCTGCGCGAGGCGATCCAGCCGATCGGCCGCGGGCCGACGATGGCATTGAACGGGTCATGGGGCAGGCCATGGCCCAGGCGCGGTTCGTAGGAATGGATGTCGGCGGTCAAGTAGGGCTCCACGGTATCGGGTGCGGGGCGCATCGGCCCCGCCATCTTCGGACGCCCGCGGCGACCCGGCTCGCCTCAACGATACCTGCATTTGCGCCAGGGCGTGAGGTCTGCCCTGGCCAACATCCGGGGTCAGGCCACACGCCAGCGCCGCGGTATGCGCGGGCGCTCGGCCACGGCACGGGCCCAGCGGGCCTTCGATTCCGGATAGATCAGGGTCTCTTCCAGGGCGATGTGGCCTCGGCACAACTCCAGGAACACATCCACATAGTGTCCGAACTCGACCGCATCAATGCCCCCGTCGCCGGCAGCAATGGCGCGCAGCTGCGGTGACAGTTCCAGCCAGTTCTCTTCGATCCAGCCATGGTCCTGCTGCAAGCTGCGCACGGCCGCAACCAATGCGCTCTCACCGCTGGCCAGCAACGCCGGAAACACCGACTGCTCCTCCTGGGCATGGTGCTCGCGCGAAGTACTGGAGAAGAAGTGTTCGATGACGCCCGCCTCGCGCTGGATGTCAGGGTTCAGGCCATGGGCCTCGAACTGCACCCGCAGGGCAGACAACAGGGCCAGATGCAGTGCGATCTGCCGGTGACATTCATCCAGTGCTTCGAAGCCAACAGGGTCTGGTACCGGATTCATGGCAAGCTCCTCAACACGACACCACCCCGGCATCGCCCCAATGGCAAGCAGGCAGCGTCAGCCCCATTGTTCTGGACCCACACCAGCGCGTGTTGCGCC
>JANMKM010000627.1:0-1811 GCA_031372035.1 Rhodoferax sp.
GTCGTCAACCCCGGGGAGCCGGACGCCGCTGAATCAGCGGGTGGCCTGGCGTTTGTACCCGCAAGGAGAGTAAGTCATGGCGAAAAAAATCGTCGGCTTCATCAAGCTGCAAGTGCCAGCTGGTAAGGCCAATCCGTCACCCCCGATCGGCCCGGCATTGGGTCAGCGCGGTTTGAACATCATGGAGTTCTGCAAGGCATTCAATGCGCAGACCCAGGGTGTCGAACCCGGCCTGCCGTTGCCCGTCGTCATCACGGCGTTTGCCGACAAGAGCTTCACCTTCATCATCAAGACGCCGCCGGCGACGACATTGATCAAGAAGGCGATCAAGCTCGACAAGGGTTCCGCCAAGCCGCACAGCGACAAAGTTGGCAAGATCACCCGCGCCCAGCTCGAGGAAATTGCCAAGGCCAAGATGAAGGATCTCACAGCGGCCGATCTGGACGCCGCCGTGCGCACCATCGCCGGCTCGGCCCGGTCCATGGGTGTCAGCGTGGAGGGCGTTTAAATGACAAAACTTAGCAAGAAACAAAAGGCCGTCCCGGTCAAGATCGACAGCAACAAGCTGTATCCGCTGGCTGACGCGCTGGGCATGGTGAAACAGTGCGCCACGGCCAAGTTCGATGAATCGATCGACGTCGCGGTGCAACTCGGCATCGATGCCAAGAAGTCCGACCAAGTCGTGCGTGGCGCCGTGGTGCTGCCCAATGGCACCGGCAAGACCAAACGCGTCGCGGTGTTTGCTCAAGGCGCCAAGGCGGAGGAAGCCAAGGCAGCCGGGGCTGACATCGTCGGTATGGATGACCTCGCCGCCCGCGTCAAGGCCGGTGACATGCCGTTCGACGTGGTGATCGCAGCGCCCGACGCCATGCGCGTGGTGGGTACGCTGGGCCAGATCCTTGGTCCGCGCGGCTTGATGCCCAACCCCAAGGTTGGTACTGTCACGCCCGATGTAGCTACTGCCGTGCGCAACGCCAAGGCCGGTCAGGTCCAATTCCGCGTCGACAAGGCCGGCATCGTGCACTCCACGATCGGTCGCCGATCGTTCGACACCGACAAGCTCAAGGGCAACCTGAACGCGCTGATCGAGGCACTGACCAAGGCCAAGCCAGCGTCGAGCAAGGGCATTTTTCTGAGGAAGATTGCGGTCTCCAGCACCATGGGTGTTGGCGTGCGCGTGGATACCCAGTCCCTCAACGCCTGACCGCGCTGGGGATGAAGAGGATTCGGGCCGCCTGAAATGGTGGCCGGATGTGGTGGGCTGATGTGTTGCAGAAAGGCGACCACAGGCCATCCGAGACCGTTGGCGCACAGGGCAACCTGGGCTTAATCAGTGAAAGCCAACGCAGATGGCGATCCCGCTGCAAGAGGATTAGTTTCCGCTAACAGTTGGTCGCTGCAGTGAGGCGTGGCACCGGACGATGATGCTTGCATCGCGCCAGGTGGCACTAACAAAAGGAGTAGACCTTGAGTCTGAATCGCAGTGAGAAAGAAGCCGTCGTCAAAGACGTGACCGGCCTCGCCGCAAAAGCTCAAACGCTCGTACTGGCGGAATACCGTGGAATCGCGGTCGCTGACCTGACTCGCTTGCGCACTGCCGCGCGCAGCAATGGTGTGGACCTGAGTGTGTTGAAAAACACCCTGGCCCGCCGTGCTGTCGCCGGAAGTGGCTTTGCGGTCGCGTCCGACATGATGACCGGCCCGCTGATCTACGGCTTTTCCCAGGATGCAGTCGCCGCCGCGAAAGTGGTGGCCGACTTCGCGAAGACCAACGACAAATTGGTAATCCGCGGTGGCGCATTCGGGGGCAA
>JANMKM010000632.1:0-2159 GCA_031372035.1 Rhodoferax sp.
TGCGCAAACTGGCGCGACGCACACAACACAATCTGCTGGCGCAGCATGCCGGGCGCCGCCCAGGCCAGTGCCAGGGCATCCTGCAGCTGGTCGCGAAAACCGGTGGCACCGCCCGCCTGGTAAAAACCGGCCTTCGCCCACATCCGGCACGACACCGTCTGGTACAGCAGCCAGCGGTTGACCAGGGCGTCAAACAACGGGTCCGGCGTCTGTACCTGGGTTGCGCCAAGCAAGGTTTCCCAGCGCTGGTGCGTGGCCTTTTCGCGGTCCGCCGCCACCAGGGTGGCAGCCAGCGTGGCGAGTTGGCGGGCCGCGTCGGGGTCGTCGGCATATCCGAGCAGGAATACCCGCTCGGTGGACGTCTCGGCCGCAAGGCGCACACGCAGGGCGATGGCGGCGCAGGGGTCGAGTCCGCTTCCCTGGCGTAGCGCAAAGTGGTCCGGCAGGACCAGTGCGCCGCGGGCGTCGAAACATTCGCGCCGGTCGCAGGTCCAGTCGTCGTCGTCCCCGGCCGGGCTCGCCACCGCCAGAAACGCCGTACCTCCACCAAAACCGGCCACCGGATCGGCCTGCGTGCACAGCAGCGCCGTGAGCTTTTGCTCCTGCGGGCCATCGTCGGAGGCCACAGGCGGCAGGCGTTGGCGCAGCAGGGCCGTATGCACCGTGGCCCGCGCCGCCCGGCTTGCGCCCATCACCCACTCGGCGATGCCCACCAGGCGCAGGTGCAGCGTGCGGTTGCCGTGGTTGCGCAGCACCAGCCGCACCCGCTTGGCCGCGCTGTCGGCGTCCACACACCAGGTAGCCTGCACCTCCAGCTCGCCCTGGCGGTGGCTGATCGTCGTGCTGCCCTGGGTGTGCGACACCTGGTACTGCAGGCGCGCGGCGCAGCCGGCCACCGGCGCTACGCTCCAGACCTCATTGCTGCGCCGGTTCTGGATCAGGAACCATTCCGAAGGCGGATCACACAGGGCGTCATTGGACCACCCGGTGAGCTGCATCAGACGGCTGTTGCGGGCCCAGGTATAGCCACCACCGGCTTCCGACACCTGGGCACCGAAGCTGGCGTTGGCCAGCACGTTGACCCACGGCCGCGCCGGACGCTGCGCCGCGCCAGCCTCGAAGCGGAACGCCCTGCCCTGGTCCATGAAAGCACCTTGCGCCACCGGCACAAGGTCCATGCCGCCGACCGCCATGACAAGCGCTGTGGTCGATGTTTCGTGGCGCAGCTGCGAGTCGGCGTCATGGGCGTCGATCCACTCCTGCACGTGGTGCACCAGCGGGCGGCCGTCGGCATCGATCTGAATTCGCGCCAGGGCCTGCAGGGTGGACAGTTCTGCGCTGGAAAGCTCGTCTGCGCGCAACAGCACCAGGCTGGTGGTGGGCGCGCCGCCGCGGGCAGCCAACTGCGCTGCATGGCGCTCGCGCAAGGCGACGATCTCGCGCTGCAACTCCATTGCATAGGAGAGCGGTTCACCGTTGACCACCACCAGGTCGCAGGGCACGTTGCCCCACGACCACAACGACAGGGCCTGCGCCAGCGAGCGCAGCAGGCCCAGCCCCTGTGGCAGGCTGGCATAGACAAGGATCAGCGCGCGCTCGCCGGAAATGCCAAAGCGCCACAACAACCGCCTGTCACACACCATGGGCGACGGTTCGGCAGGCCGTGCCAGCGTCAACAGCAGCGCGGTGCTCAGGCTCTGCACGGCGGCATAGGTGTCGCTGCCCATGGCCATGGCGCGCAGGCGAATGCCGGTGAGCGTCGCCGACATCAGCGAAGCGCGCTGCACGTGGCTGGGCTGGCGGTACTTGTCGATGACCGCACGCAGCGTCTCGCTGTCGCTGGAGGCGGCGGTGGCGAAAGTGAGCTGCGCCTTGCCGTAGGGCGCGATACGCAGGCGCACGGCCAGGGTGGACACCGGGTCCAGCCCGGTAGCCATCTGCGCGACCGGGCCGACGGCATCGGGCAGGCTGGAAAACAGCCCCAGTGGCGCCTGGGCGCCCCGGTTGCGACCCAGCCAGCGCGAGCGGTCGGCATTCACCCGCACCCCTTGCACCTGCTCGTCGCCACTCGCCAGAAAATGCGCCGCCAGCAAGCCGGTCTCGGTGCCCAGCCGCGGGGTCCGCGCAAACACCAGCGCCTGATGCTGCGGCTGCCACTG
>JANMKM010000727.1:0-8507 GCA_031372035.1 Rhodoferax sp.
CATGGCGCAACAGCAGGCCGTGGGTGTGCATCTGCTGTCATTGGTGGCACCGCAGGACAACGATCAGCAGGTGATGGCCAATCTCAGCGCCCAGCTGGATCAGGGTCGCAGCGTCAAGGTCGAAGTCATGGCGCGGCGCCACGACGGGCAAGGTGTCTGGCTGGACGTGGACTACCAGCCCGTTCGTGCAGCAGACGGCTCCATGGATGGCTACGTGATCCTGGCGGCCGATATCACCGAACAAGTCAATCAGGGGCTCAAGTTGCGTGCGCTGTTCAATGCGCTTCCCACCGGCGTGGTGGTGCAGGCGCAGTCTGGCGCGATCGTTGACTGCAATCCGGCGGCGCTGGAGATGTCCGGACTGACTCGCGATATTCTGTTGCAAGCCCAATCCCTGGCGACGTTGCGGCCGAACGTTCGCGATGATCTGTCAGAGTACGCGGCCGCCGAGCTGCCGACCAGTCGAACCTTGCGCGATGGCGTCGGCCTGCGCGGCGAATCGGTTGGCATCGTTTTTCCGGACGGGGACGTGCGCTGGCGCATGGTCAATACCGAGCCCTTGACAGACGCCCAGGGTCGGCCGGCGGGCGTTGTGACCTGTTCGGTGGATGTGACTGACCAGCGGGCCCACCAGCAATTGCTGGCCATGGCAGTGGATGGCGCTGGTCTGGGTACATGGCAATGGGATATCGCTACCGGCCGGATCAGCGGTAACGAGCGGATGCAAAAGGTGTTTGGTCTGGCTCCAGGATCGGTACCGATGACGGTGGACGCCTGGAACCAGCTGATCCACCCGGACGATCTGGAACCCTGGTTGCGGTCAGTTACCGCGCACTTGAGCGATCCGCTGCTACCGCACCGGATGGAGTTGCGTGTGCGCCGCGCCGATGGTCATTGGATCTGGTTGTTGTTCAGCGGCGCTGTCGTGACCCGCAGCGCCGGCGGTGCGCCGCAGCGCATGGCGGGGGTGTGTCTGGATGTCAACGCCCAGAAGGAACTGGAGTCGCAGTTGCGGCAGTCGGCAAGCACCGATGTGCTGACCCAACTGCCCAACCGGGCTGCGATGCTGGATCAGATCAGCCGCTGCATTGCCCGCGGCACTGCCCAGCCGGGTTACCACTTTGCGGTTCTCTTTCTGGACTTTGATCGCTTCAAGCATGTCAACGACAGTCTGGGTCACAGCGTCGGCGACGAGCTGCTGCAGCAGATTGCGACGCGGCTGCAGGATGGGCTGCGGCCCGGTGACGCTTTTGTGCGCACCAGCGACTTCTCCCAGATGGCTGCACGCATCGGGGGCGATGAGTTCGTCGTGTTGCTGGATGACATTCGCGGCGACCTGGATGCAGAAATTGTTGCCGGGAGGCTGCTGGACCTGCTGTCCCAGACCTATGTTGCCCAGGGCAACAGCATCAATTCAAGTGTCAGCATCGGTATTGTGACCACGGGCCAAGCGGCGGCCGATGCGGAAGGTGTGCTGCGCGACGCCGATATCGCCATGTACGAAGCCAAGCGTGCCGGTCGCGGCCGGCATGTGATGTTCGATCCCGGCATGCGCAAGCGCGCACGCGATGACGTATTGCTGGAAAACGACCTGCGCCAGGCGTTGGACAAGGGCGAGATGTTTGTGGTGTACCAGCCGGTCGTGGATCTTGCGGATGGTGCCTGGGCCGGCATGGAGGCTCTGGAGCGGTGGCGCCATCCGCAGCGTGGTCTGGTTTCGCCGGTTGAGTTCATTCCGCTGGCCGAGTCCAGCGGAATGATCGGCCAGATCGGGCAGTTCGTGCTGCAGGCCGCATGTGCGGAATTTGCCAGCTTGCAGTCCGGGCAGTACGTGCCGCCGTCGGTGGCCGTGAATCTGTCAAGGGCGCAGCTGCGCCAGCCTGGCCTGGCAGCCGAAGTGCTGGACACGCTTCGGGCCAGTGCCATGGCGCCTTCGCAGCTGATTCTGGAGGTGACCGAGAGCCTTGCAGCCCAGGACATGCTGGTCCAGGCTACCTTGCAGGAATTGCGCGAACTCGGCGTCATGCTGGCCCTTGATGACTTTGGTACCGGCTATTCATCGCTGTCGTGCTTGCATGAGTTGCCGGTCAACACGGTCAAGATCGACCGCTCCTTTGTCAGCCGCGCCCAGACCAGTGACTACCACCGCGTGATGATCGAAGCCACCATTCGCATGGCCCAGACACTGGGATTGGCGACGGTTGCAGAAGGCATCGAGACGGCGCAGCAGGCCGCTCTGATGCAGGCGCTGGGTTGCGGCAAAGGCCAGGGCTATCTGTACAGCAAGCCTTTGCCGGCTGATCAACTGCAAGCCTGGATCAACGCCTTGCCTTCTGTTCGGCCTGCCGCGTAGTAGACACCGTAGCGCGGGTTCGTGGTCTGACAGGCTTAAAACGAGGTCCAGTCACTGTCCGCTGCGGATGCCGTCGCGGTGCCTGCTGGCGCTGTCGATGGCTTGGTTGCCCTGGCCGCGGCCCCCTTCGGCACTCCGCTGACGCGACGTTCGGTACCCTTGAACGGCATGGCGCGCGGAACCGTGGAACGCACCGGCGCAATCGTTGGAGCGCCATGGAACTGGGCTCCATCGTTCGCGCCAAGCTTGAATACGGCGACAACCTGTACCAGGTCTTGGGCCTGGGATTTGAGGCTGCTGGCGGCTGCGGCCATCTGCTCGACCAGCGCCGCGTTCTGCTGCGTCGCCTGGTCCATCTGCTGCACCGCCTCGCCCACCTGCGATACGCCTGAACTCTGCTCGCTGCTGGCAGCGCTGATCTCGCCCATGATGTCGGTCACCCGACGGATCGAGGCTACCACTTCGGTCATGGTCACACCGGCTTGGTCCACCAGGGTCGATCCCTGCTCCACCCGCTCCACGCTGGCGTTGATCAGCGCCTTGATTTCCTTGGCCGCTTCGGCGCTGCGTCCGGCCAGGCTGCGCACCTCGCTGGCCACCACCGCAAAGCCGCGGCCCTGCTCGCCGGCGCGCGCTGCCTCCACCGCAGCGTTCAGCGCCAGGATGTTGGTCTGAAAGGCAATGCCGTCGATCACCTGGATGATGTCGGAGATCTTTTTCGACGACTCGTTGATGCCTTTCATCGTCTGAACCACCTGACCCACTACATCGCCACCCTTGATTGCGACGCTGGAGGCACTGCTGGCCAATTGGTTGGCCTGGCGAGCACTGTCGGCGTTCTGCTTGACGGTGGCACTGAGCTGTTCCATGGACGATGCCGTTTCTTCCAGCGCGCTGGCCTGCTGCTCGGTGCGTGAACTCAGGTCATGGTTACCCTGGGCAATTTCGGCACTGGCGGTGGCGACGCTCTCAGACCCGCTGCGGACCTTGGAGACCACCATTGCCAGGCTGGACTGCATGTGCTGGAGCGACGCCAGCAATTGACCAACCTCGTCCTTGCTGGCAACCTGGATGGAATTGCTGAGATCCCCGGCAGCCACCTTGGCGGCAAGGGCGGCAGCGTGCGACAGCGGGCGTACGATCGCCCGGCTCATCCAGATGCTGCCAACAATGCCGCCAGCGGCTGCAAGCAGCATCGCGACCAAGGCGATCGTTCCATTGCGTTGGCCGTCAGCTGACGCTGTGGCTGAGCCTTCCTGTTCTTCCTTTGCCAGGATCTCCTTCAGAGCGCCAATTTGGGCTGCCGCATCGCGGTCGGCACCGCGCGCTGATTTGTCGCCAACGGCCGCGTCCGAGCCGGCTGCCTTATAGGACTCCAGTGCCTGGCGGTAGCGTTCCGCCGCCGAGCTCAGCGCTGGTGACAGTTTTTTCAAGGCTTCCTTGGCCGGGCCCATGGAAAGTGAAGCTTCGAGTTCGCGGGTCAACCTGTCGACCTCTTGCATTTCCTTCAGGTGTGAAGTCCAGTACTTGTCCAGTTCCTTGGGATCCTTGCCCCGCAGCAGGACATTTTTCCATTCCTGAATGCCGACCGCAAAGTGCGAATCCAGTTTCGCGGCAGCGCGGTGGGCGGCGACCGACGCCATGACCTTGTGTTGGTAAGAGTCAATTGAGCCGGTCAGTTTGAAAATTCCGAAGAGGCCGCCGATCAGCAGCAGGAATATGGCCAATCCGAAGGCCAGAGGAAGCTTGAGGCTCAATTTCATTGGTGGAGTCTTTCCGACGGAGACGCAGCGGGACGCCAAACCAATGTAATCGCATTGTCAAAGCATGGTCAAGCTACTCTGCGCTGGCACTGATCTGGCAGGCCGTCTGCCGCAAGTTTCGGGCCTGTTGATCGACCGCGCAACCTCCGGTCGGTCCCACAGTGACGATCAAGCCGGCTTGCTCAGCAGCGCATCCTTGAGTTTCCAGTCAGCCGGACTCGGGCCCAACCAGATCGACATGAGCGCCTTGAAGAATTCCGGTTCCTTGAACGGCTCACCCTGGATCTTGCCTTTGACCGTGACCACGCTGCCGGTGCCCGGAATCCAGTCGATCGTGAACGTGTCGCCAGCCGCCAGCTTCTTCTGCTCCGCGAACAGTTGACCCAGACGGATCAACCCTGGCACCATTTTCGACATCTCCGCCTTGCCCATGTTGTCTTCCATGCCCCGGGTCAACAGCTTTCCCAATTCGGCAGATTCGATGTCGCGCACCATCGTGACACTCATGCGCTTCGGACCGGGCAGGGCTACCACGTCCTCCAGGCTCCCAGCCTTGTTGCTGAGATAGAGGCCCGCCACGTAGACCTTGAACGGGCCCTTGTAGCGGGTGCCGGCACCGTTGAGAACCAGTCGCGTGCCACTGACGGCAGAGTGATCCTCCAGTTTGACCCCGTTCAATTCGATGGTTGCTGCGGAGGCGTGGCAGGCAATCAGGCCGACAAAGAAGGCGGCGAAAAGTTTGCTCGGGAACATACAACTCCTTGTCGGGCGTGCTGCGCAATGCGGCCGACCCTCATCACTGCATTCTCGACGCTGACACAGGGGTCTGCAACAGGGTTATTGCGGGCAGTGCCAGGTGTCTGGTGGCCTGCGTCGTTTGCTACACTGCCAGCATGTTCATCCACCGCATCAGCGTCACAGGTTGTAGCAGCCGGGGAGCCTGGCCCTGGCGCAGCACGCCCTGTCTGACGGGTCCGGTGTTGCTGCTCCAGCGCTGATCTTCCAGCGTACAGCCCATCGGTCCGTGTGGCTGTCGCAGTGGCTTTTGTCCACGCCACGCCGCGCCGGCGCCTTGTTTCAAGGCTTGTGTCTACCTCTTGCGCCCAAGTTGCGATCGTTGACCCTCGGTCGGAACCTGCGCGGCGCTGTAGCTGAAGGATGTCGCTGTGATCACTGAACTGGAATTCAAGAGCCTGAGTGCCCAGGGCTACAACCGCATCCCGCTGATGCTGGAAGCCTTTGCGGACCTGGAGACGCCACTCTCCCTGTATTTGAAGCTGGCCCATGCCCGCCAAGGCGGGAGGCACAGCTTCCTGCTGGAATCGGTGGTGGGTGGCGAGCGTTTCGGCCGCTACAGCTTCATTGGCCTGCCCTCGCGCACGCTGATCCGCAGCCGTGGCTTTGGTGACGAGACTGTGACCGAGGTCGTGCAAGACGATGTGGTTGTGGAGACTTCAAAGATCAATCCGCTGGACTTCATTGCGCAGTACCAGAAGCGGTTCAAGGTTGCCTTGCGTCCCGGACTGCCGCGTTTCTGTGGTGGCCTGGCCGGCTACTTCGGATATGACACGGTGCGTTACATCGAAAAGAAGTTGCAGGACTCCTGTCCGCCCGATACGCTGGGTTGTCCGGATATCCTGCTCCTGCAATGCGAGGAACTGGCGGTCATCGACAACCTCTCGGGCAAGCTGTATCTGATCGTGTACGCCGATCCGTCCCGTAGCGAGGCCTGGGCCAATGGCAGACGGCGTCTGCGTGAACTCAAGGAACAGCTCAGGTATTCCGTCAGCGCGCCCGTGGTCAAGCCAACCCAGGGATATCCGGCACAGCGCGACTTTGCAAAGGCTGAATACATCGCCGCAGTGGAACGGGCCAAGGAGCTGATCGCGCAGGGCGACTTCATGCAGGTGCAGGTTGGACAGCGCATCAAGAAGCGCTACACCGAATCGCCTCTGTCGCTGTACCGGGCGCTGCGTTCGCTCAATCCCAGCCCGTACATGTACTACTACAACTTTGGCGACTTCCATGTGGTCGGAGCTTCACCGGAGATTCTGGTGCGGCAGGAGCAGGTTGTTGTTGACGGCGCAGCGCAGCAGAAGGTGACGATTCGGCCGCTGGCCGGAACCCGGCCGCGCGGTGCCAGTCCCGAATCGGACCAGGCGGCAGAGGTGGAACTGGTCAACGATCCGAAGGAGCGGGCCGAGCACGTCATGCTGATTGACCTGGCCCGCAACGACATTGGGCGGATCGCAAAGACCGGCAGCGTGAAGGTGACGGAAGCCTTTGCGGTGGAGCGCTACAGCCACGTGATGCACATTGTGAGCAATGTCGAGGGCGTGCTCAAGGACAACGCGGGCCGTCCACTTGACAGCATGGACGTGCTGCGTGCGACTTTTCCGGCTGGAACCCTGACCGGCGCGCCCAAGGTCCATGCGATGGAGCTGATTGACCAGTTGGAGCCGACCAAGCGCGGTCTGTATGGCGGGGCCTGCGGCTACCTGAGCTATGCCGGTGACATGGACGTGGCGATTGCCATCCGTACCGGCATCATCAAGGACCAGATGCTGTACGTGCAGGCGGCAGCAGGGGTCGTGGCCGACTCGGTGCCGGAGCTGGAATGGCTGGAGACCGAAGCCAAGGCGCGAGCCTTGTTGCGCGCCAGCGAACTGGTCGAGGAGGGTCTGGAATGAACACCACGATGCCTGCACCAGCGCCGCCTAAGTCCGGCCGAGCCTTGCGCCTGCTGATGATCGACAACTACGACTCGTTCACCTACAACCTGGTCCAGTACTTTGGCGAGCTTGGGGCCGATGTGGGCGTCTTTCGCAACGACGAGATCACGCTGCAGGAGATGGCTGACTGGCAGCCGGACCGTCTGGTCGTATCTCCCGGACCCTGCACACCGCTTGAGGCCGGCATTTCCGTGGCCGCGATCCGGCATTTCATGGGCAAGTTGCCGATCCTGGGTGTGTGCCTGGGGCACCAGAGTATCGGCGCGGCCCTGGGTGGACGCATCGTGCGCGCGCAGCGACTGATGCACGGCAAGACCAGCCGCATTGACACCAATGGGCAGGGTGTGTTCAAGGGGCTGCCGCAGCAGTTCACCGTGAACCGCTACCATTCACTGGCGATCGAGCGCGACAGCTGTCCGCAAGAGCTGGAGATCACCGCCTGGACCGACGATGGCGAAATTATGGGTGTCCGGCACCGCGGTCTGGAGCCTGCTGTGCGGATGGAAGGTGTGCAGTTCCATCCCGAATCCATTCTGACGGAGCATGGTCATGCCTTGCTGGCGAATTTTCTGGCATGAATCAGAAGGCCCTTGTTGTGCCGATGCCAATCGAGCTGTGAGGACTGGTGATGGATGCGATCGTTGACCTGCGCAGTGACACGGTAACCCGGCCAACCCCTGCCATGCGCGAGGCCATGTTGGCAGCGCCGCTGGGTGACGACGTGTTTGGCGATGACCCCAGCGTCAATGCCTTGCAGCAAAGGATTGCCGACCTGCTGGGTTTTGAGGCCGCGCTGTTCATGCCGACGGGCACCCAAAGCAACCTGTGCGGCATCATGGGCCATTGCCAGCGCGGCGATGAATACATCGTCGGTCAATTCGCCCATACCTACCGCTGGGAGGGCGGCGGTGCCGCAGTGCTGGGCAGCGTGCAGCCACAGCCCTTGGCGCACCAGGCCGACGGTTCCCTGGCTCTGGCCGACATCGAGGCCGCCATCAAGCCCGATGACGCCCACTTTGCCAAGACCCGACTGCTGGCGCTGGAAAACACCTGGGGCGGCAAATTGCTGCCCTGGGACTATGTGCAGCAGGCGACACAGCTGGCGGCGCGTCATGGACTGGCCAGGCATCTGGACGGTGCGCGGCTGTTCAATGCTGCAACCGCCCAGGCTGCTCTGCTTTCGCGGGATCCGACATCTTCCCCAAGCCTGACCGATGTCTTGGCCCAGGCGCGCGCCATCGCCAGTTGCTTCGACAGCGTCTCCATCTGTTTCAGCAAGGGGCTGGGCGCGCCGGTCGGCTCGGCTTTGTGCGGCGACGCCAAATTCAACGCCCGCGCGCACCGCTGGCGCAAGATGACCGGCGGTGGCATGCGCCAGGCCGGCCTGCTTGCGGCAGCCGCCAGCCATGCACTGGATCACCATGTGGAGCGTCTGTGGCTGGACCACCTGCTGGCACAAAGGCTGAGCCAGGCACTGGGCAACATCCCGGGCTTGCTGGTGGAGTCGCCACATACCAATATTGTGTTTGCAGATCTTCATGGCGAGGCGCGATCCAGGGCGCCGGAATTGCTGGCCTATCTGAAGACCCGGGGTGTGCTGGCAACGGGACTCTATCGGTTGCGGTTCGTCACGCATCTGGATGTCGATGCCGACGGCAT